>JAASSV010000033.1 GCA_021767685.1 Caryophanales bacterium
TATCCAAGGCCAAGCTAAAAATTCCATACTCATAGAATGAATTTCAGCTGCTTCTAAGGTAGGTATTCTATAATCCGGGATATAATGTCTACTAGAGAAAATTTGGAAGGCATGTCCTGCCTCATGTGTTAATACATCAACATCATGACTTGTTCCATTGAAGTTAGCGAAGATATATGGGGCTTTATAATCTGATATAAAGGTACAATATCCTCCGCCTGCTTTACCAGGCTTACTATCGAGTTCAAGTAACTCATTATCTAACATGAAGTTGAAGAACTCATTCGTTTCTTGACTCATTTCTTCATACATTGTTTTTGCTTGAGCAACTTGCCAAGCACGATCACCTTTAGGTGTTGGATTCCCTGATTTAAATTTAAATCCTAAATCCCATGATTTTAATTCATCAATTCCAATTCGATCAGCTTGACGCTCTGTTAATTCTGCGACAAGTGGGACAACGTCTTCTAAAATTTGTTTACGGTAAGTTTCAACTTCTTTTGGACCATAGTCTAAGCGACCTAAACGGTCATATCCTAACTGAATGAAGTTGTCATATCCTAGTTCTTTAGCAATCTTATCTCGAAGATTGACCATTTTATCATAAATAGTATCAATCTCAGATTCATTTTCTTCTAAGAAGTTTGAGACAGCCAGTTGCGCATCATGACGAATGGTGCGATCTTTATGTTGTAAGAATGGTGCCATTTGACTTAAGTTTCTGATGTCGCCTTCGAATTCAATTTCAGCAGAAGCGAGCAATTTTTGATACTTTGTTGATAAGCTGTTTTCCTCTTGTAAAAGGGGAATTATGCTTTCATCAAAGGTTTTAAGTTCTAACTCAGCTTGATCAAACATTAAGTGGCCAAAGACATCTTTTAACTTGTCAATATGATTGGATTCAAGTAAGGCTTTTTTGAACTTATGGTCATAGGCCTGAAGTTCTGGATTGACCTTATCAAAGAAAGCTTTTTCGGCTTCATAGAACTCGTCTTTGGTGTTGACCGAATTACGAATTGAAGCCAACGTATCCATCGTTTCATAACGATCCTTTTCTTCTAATAAGGCATTAATAGCGTCTTTTTCTTGTTCAAATGTTGCGTCATCACCCAATTGGTTGATGAGTGTTTCAAAGCGTTTTTTTAAGGCGTCCACATCGGGGCGCTCATAGGTAAAATCATTGAATGTCATTGTGCTTTCCTTTCTCATTAACTAAATTTATCGTAGAAACATTGTTCGTCTGGTAAGTTATGATCTTCAAGGACTTTATTACAGGCATCAATCATACCTGGTGATCCACAAAGGTACGCTTCTTTATCTGATAAATCACCGGTCATACGATCAACAACTTCAGTAATAAGACCTGTTTCACCATCCCAGTTATCATCGGGATCGGGATCACTAAGTGCTGGGACATATTTAAAGTTATCAAATTCTTTTTCTAATTCTCTAAATTCTTCTGTGTAGTATAAATCTTTCTTACTTCTCGCACCAAAGAAATAGGTAACTTTGCGTGGCATACCACGGTCTTTTAAGTAAGACAAGATTGAACGGATTGGTGCTTTTCCTGATCCACCAGCGATACAAATCATTTCTTTATCAGAGTCTTCTTGTAAGTAGAAGTCACCATATGGTCCGGTAAGTGAAATGGTATCTCCAACCATAACCGCTTTATGAATGTAAGTCGTTGCTTTTCCTTTAGGAACGTAGCGGATGATAAATTCTAACATATCTTTATGTTTCGGATTACTCGCAATCGAGTATGCCCGGATAACTTCTAGACCAGGAACTTCAATCTGCGCATATTGTCCTGGTTTGAAATCCATTGTATCAGGCTCGATTAAGTTCACACGAAGTAACACAATATCATAGGTTAAATCTTTGATCTCTGTCACTTCAGCTTTATATTCTTGCGCATTGAGTTGATCAAGTGGTAATTCAATATGCATATCATCACGCACTTTAACCTGACAACTAAGTCTAACGCCAGCTTCTTTTTCCGCTTCACTTAAGAAGGGCTCTTCAGTTGGTAAGGTATCTCCAGCTCCAGATGTTACTTTACATTTACATAATCCACATGTCGCTTTTCCACCACAAGCAGACGGGATAAAGATTTCTTCTTTGGCGAGCGTGTTTAAGAGTGTGTCTGTTTGGTTTATTTTTATCTTGGTATCATTGTTAATTGTTAGGACTTTTTCTTTATTTGATCCCAGTAACTGATCAAGTAAAATTAGAATCCCTGTGATTAATAAAAGAACACCAAGAATGATTAACGGAATAAATAAATTCATGATTAGCCTCCTCTAGATGCTTGCTAGTCCAGTAAATCCGATGAAAGCCAGTGATAAAATACCTAAGATGATAAATGTTATGGCTTTACCAGCAAGGCCTTTTGGAATGTTACTTTGGCGTTCAATTTTTTCTCTAATAGCAGCAAGTAAGACAATTGCGACGAACCATCCAACAGCACTACCGAATGAGAATGATACGGTTTCTACAAAGTTATAATCTCTGTTGACAAAGAATAAACTGACAGCTAAAACAACACAGTTAACAGTGATTAATGGTAAGTAGATCCCAAACGCATTATATAAGCTTGGAATAAATTTCTCTAAGAATGTTTCTAAAAACTGTACAGTTGCGGCAATAGTGATAATAAAGATCAATAACGATATTTCTGTCGCATCTGTCGCTTGTAATAATAAGTATATTGGATAATTGATAATTGCTGTTAAGGTTACAACAAAGATAACAGCAAGTCCCATTCCTCTTGCATTTTTAATGTTCGTAGAAATGGCAATTAATGGACACATCCCTAAAATATAGGTTAGTGCAATATTATGATTTAAAATAGATGCGGTAAATATTTCTAATAAGTTTCCCATAATGTCACCCTTTCATTACCCTTCCTGCATTTCATAGTTATGCGTCAATTCACGAATGATCCAGATTAAGATTCCAAGAATAAAGAATCCACCTGGTGCCATCGCCATCGATGTCCATGTTTCAAAACTTGTTGGAAGGACTTGAATGTTTAAAAGTGTACCAAAGGCAAGTAGTTCCCGTATAACAGCAACAACAACAAGTACATAAGTATATCCTAACCCATTGGCAAAACCGTCTAATAACGAATATTTGACAGGGTTTTTAACAGCAAATGCTTCACTACGTCCCATAACAATACAGTTGGTAATAATGAGACCAACATACGCACCGAGTGCGGCCGCAATACTTGGGAAATAAGCTTGTAAGAATTGTTGTACTAAAATAACAAATGTGGAAATGATAACCATATACGTAATCATTCTTACCCGTTGGGGGATAAACCGTCTAATGGCAGATACGGTTAATGAACTAGCCATGATAACAAAGGTAACTCCGAATCCCATCGCTAAAGCATTTTCAACTTTATTAGAGACAGCTAAAGCAGAACAAATCCCTAATACAGCAATTGCGATTGGATTTTCTTGTGATAGTCCGTTTCTTAAAATGTTATACCATTTGGTATAGGTTAAGCGAATTAATTTCATTGTATCCCTCTATTCTTGTGCGTCTTCCCAAATAGGGATGACGGTTTCATAGGTTGAGTTTAAGATTGTCTCAAAAGCATCAGACGTTCTCGTTGCACCTGTAATGGCATCAACTTCAGTCGGTGATGACATATCTGCCTCTTTAAGAATATCAATTGGCATTGTCTTATCAACAAAGGTAGACAAGTAAGGACGTTCAGCGACAACGCCACCAAGTCCTGGGGTTTCTTCTTGTTGTAAGATGGTAATATATTCAATCGTTTCTAGATCGGGTTCTAAGGTTAATAATCCAATAATAGGACCCCAAACACCGCCACCTTCAAAGCGGAAGGTCAGTTCTCCAGTTTCTTCATATAGATAAAATGTATACTCATCAATGGTTTCAACGGTGACATTCGCATCAAAGACTTCATTGATGTTCGTGTCGTTATACTCAATCGCGAAGCCATCTAGTACTTGTGATTTTAACAAGGCTTCTTCATTAGCGGCGATTCGGGCATTAGTTAGTTGATTCATACCGAGGAGTAATATCGATGTAAATGTCCCTAACAACGCAACAAATACAAGCATTTTTATACTTCGTTTCATGATGATTCCTCCGTTTCAAAGAAACTATCAATCAGTGGGGCAACACTATTCATAATGATAATCGCAAAGATGGTTCCTTCAGGGTAAGCAGCGAAGTGGCGAATAATCACAGTGATTAATCCTAACCCGAGTCCGTAATAGATAAGACTCTTATCATAATCAGGTGTTGTTGGTGGGTCTGTTGCAACAAACACACTAACAAATAAGATATTCCCTGTAAATAGACTCATAATAACATCGCGACTGGTATCAGGAGCGATAAGGTTAAAGAGTAGTGTGAAAAGTAAAAACGATCCAATGTAATACAATGGAATACGGTAATCAATCACTTTTAATACACTAAAAATAAGCCCAATCAAAATGATCCCAATTCGGAATGTCGCCCCAGTATATCCTGGGACAGTCCCAATTAAGAGTTGCCATAATGACGCATCTAAATTACCTCTTGCCAATGATCCTAATGGTGTTGCAGCAGATACACTCCCGGTTACGGGATCTAACCACATTGTTGTAAAGTAGGCAAGAAAGGTAATGATTAAAAAGAGAACACCTGCGGTAGCAGGATGGAAAATGTATTTATCATCTCCACCAAAAACCCCTTTTGCAAAGAATGCTGCAAAGAAGGCCCCGATTGCTACCATATATAATGGTAAAGTTGGGGGTAATAATAAGACGAATACAATAGGCATAATGACAATGTTGACTGTCACTAAGTAGCCTCTAATTTTGGCAAAGATTAAATCAGTAGCACCCGCAACGATAATTGCAACTAATGCCATCAAATAGACACGTGCTCCAAAGATGGTAGCACCCGCAATTAGCATAATCAGTGCCCCTATAAGGAATGTTACTTTTTGCCGCTCTAGCGGCGCAAATAATTGTTTCACGTCGGTCATCCTTTCCTATGTCAAATTTTCAATTAATTTATAAATATTATAACTTATTGTGGTAGTGATATAAAGAAATATGATAAGATTTATAAACTAGTTTATAATATAAATTATTATTTACTAAAGGTCTTAGTTATGCTATATTTAAATCAAAAGAGAGAGGTGGTTAAATGAATTTAAAAGAACAGTTTTTAATTGAGCGAAATGATTTGAAACAAGGAAAGCGCCCGTATGAAACAGCAGCCTTTATTATTTTTGCGATCATGTTGCTTCAACAGTTGGCTTACTGGGGGTTACACTTATTCCGCTTTATTAAAAACGGATGGATGTCTACTAACCTTCCATCAACACCAGGCTTTGTTATCCGCATTATTACATTAGATAATACAAGCTGGTTGTATGTCATCTTAGGTATTTTAGGATTAGCCTTATGGTATGGTATTATTTTTGTTCTTGTATTTGATTATTGTAACCGCAAAGGCTATGCCAAATGGGTCTGGACAACATTGATTCTATTTGGTCCAGCAACTATTATACTTATTCCAACCTATTTACTCTATGCCATTTACGTGTTTAGACCTTATGTATTTCGTTTTATTCGTCGTGGCGTTGATGAGTATAAGATGTTTAACGGTAATTATAGGTTTGGGGAAGACAAAGAAGAACCTGCCCATGAGCAAGTTCAAAAAACTGAGTAATTACTCAGTTTTTTCTTTGACGGCAATCGCGTCAATTTCAACAAGGACTTCCTTAGGTAACCTGGCTACCTCAACGGCAAAGCGGGCTGGTTTATGATCTTCAAAGAAAGCTTCATACGCCTCATTCATCTCATCAAAATGGGCGATATTTTTTAAGTAAATCCCACACTTCACAATATCTTCTTTGTGTAAGCCTGCTGCGTTAACGACAGCTAATATATTGTTAAGAGATTGTGTTGTTTGGGCACGTACCCACCCCGATACAAAGTCATTTGTTTCGGGATCAAAAGGAAGTTGTCCAGATACATACAATGTATCATTACGCATGACACCTTGACTATAAGGCCCTACAGCTTTTGGAGCCTTATCTGTTTGAATGGTTTTCATTTCATCAACTCCTATCTATAGTATATCGTTAAGTTTTGTTTGAAGTCAAACTCTTTTTGTCTTATAATAAAACTATAAAGGAGGAGATTTCATGGAAATTCAAACAGGTAATGTGAATGAAGAGAAACACGTCCCTTTTGTAGAAGAACTAGATAACGGTTACCGAGTTACCATCGGGAAACCAGCGATTCACCCAATGAAAGATATGCATTATATTGAACATATCGAACTGTATGTGGATGATGAAATGGTTGGTAAAAAAGAATTTGAACCTGGTGATGAGCCAGTAGCTGAATTTAACGTTGATAAGGGAAAACATGTTTACGCAAGAGAATTGTGTAATGTTCACGGACTTTGGCAAGGAGAATTAGAATAAAACTGAAGAGACTCTTTTTTGAGTCTCTTTAAAATTATCCTTGCGCTATTGATTTTTTTATGATAATATTCTTCTAGAAACCTTTAAGGTAGTCCAGAGAGACTAGTAAGGAATTTACATGAGCTGCGTGCTCTATATTTAAACAAATCCCTTTCTATGTCTTTCGACTTAGAATTTTTTTATTGGAAAAAACGAAAAGGAGAAAGAGAATGGAAAAGAACTTAGTTATTGGTATTCAAGAAAAACCAAGTAGTATTTGGAAATGGATCATTTTATCACTTCAACATGTCTTTGCGATGTTTGGAGCAACTGTATTGGTTCCTGTATTAACAGGGTTACCTGTTGGGGTAGCACTTGTTGCAAGTGGGATTGGTACATTGATTTACATTGGCTTCACACGTGGGAAAGTACCGGTGTACTTAGGAAGTAGTTTTGCGTATATTGGAGCAATCATTGTCACATCAACTCAATATGGGTTTGATGCGGTTATGACAGGACTTGTGATTGTTGGGTTAATTTATGTAACCTTCGCATTAATCATTAAGTACACAAGTAAAGAATGGATTAAAGTATTATTGCCAGCACGGGTTATTGGACCACTCATCATGATTATTGGGTTAACCTTATTACCTGTGGCCATGGAATATGTAAACTTAGTTGGCGGATTTTTGGATGGGGACTATGCAACAACTACAGTATTTAATAGTTGGAGCAACAATATCGCGTTACTCATTGGGTTAGTTACCTTAGCATCTGTTGTGATCATCAATAAATTTGGTGAAGGATTTGTTAAAGTTATTCCAATTATCTTAGGAATTGCTATTGGGGTATTGGCGGCACAGATGTCTGGACTTTATAGTATTAGTAGTGTTGAGTTCGGATCATTCTTTGTCTTCCCAGATTTCAAGTTCTTCTGGAACCTAGGATTTGATTTCCAAGGTGCAATCATTTTTGCACCACTTGCGCTTGTTACAATCGCAGAGCATATCGGTGATCATACTGTATTAGGGCAAATCTGTGAAGAAGACTTCTTGTTAGAACCTGGATTAGACAATACCTTATTAGGTGATGGTGTAGCTACTGCAGTATCTGGATTAATCGGCGGACCGGCAAATACAACATATGGTGAAAATACAGGAGTTGTTGCCTTAACAAAAGTTGGGTCTGTGTATGTTACAGGGACAGCCGCAATCTTTGCCTTCTTACTTGGATTCATCGGAGTTATCGCAGATTTCTTAAATAGTATTCCACTAGCTGTCATGGGTGGTATTTCACTCATCTTATTCAGCTTAATTTCATATAATGGGTATAAAGTATTAAAATCAAAAGTGATTTGGAACTGGCAAGCTGGTGTAGTTGTCTTTGTAACATTATTTGTTGGACTGTCACCAATTATTGCTAACTTCTTACCATGGTTCCCAGTCATCAGTATTCCACTTAACGATGTTGTTGCTGTTGAAGGAATGGCACTTGCCGCGCTTGCTGGAATTGCAGTAAGTTATGGCCTTAGTTTCTTAGAAAGTGATGCTCATAAAGAACTTGTATAATAGATAATCGAACCTTTTGAAAACACCTCTAAGAAGATAACTATTAGAGGTGTTTTCTTCTTTTTTTTCATTCCGACAAATAATTTAAAAAATAAGCATAAATTACTTGCGTATCCCCTAATAATTTGGTAATATATATATCGGCCCTGAAAAAGATTGAATTCATACATCAGGTGTGATATAATTTCATTACTGTAAAAATGGTCCGGTAGTGTAGTGGTTAACATGCCAGTCTGTCACACTGGAGATCGCGAGTTCAAATCTCGTCCGGACCGCCATTAATTGCGCCCATAGCTCAACTGGATAGAGCGTTTGACTACGGATCAAGAGGTTAGGGGTTCGACTCCTCTTGGGCGCGCCACATAACGGGAAGTAGCTTAGCTTGGTAGAGCGCTTGGTTTGGGACCA
>JAASSV010000034.1 GCA_021767685.1 Caryophanales bacterium
ATACGCACCAAGTCCGACGGGACACTTACATATAGGAAATGCAAGAACGGCATTATTTAATTATTTATTTGCCAAACATCATAAAGGAAGTTTTATTGTAAGAATTGAAGACACCGATACCGCTCGTAATGTTGAGGGTGGATTAGAGTCACAATTAAAATACTTAAAATGGCTAGGAATTGACTGGGATGAATCGATTGACCAAGATGGTGGATACGGTCCTTATCGTCAATTAGAACGTCTAGATATCTATAAACAATTTGCCGAAGAATTATTAGAACGTGGCCTGGCTTATAAATGTTATTGTACAGAAGAAGAGTTAGCTGAAGAAAGAGAACAAATGATTAAAGCAGGGAAAGATAAACTGCACTATTCTCGTAAATGTCTACATTTAGACGAAGAAAAGGATTTACCATATACCTTACGATTTAAAGTACCTGATCATGAAACCTATACATTTAATGATATTGTAAAAGGTGATGTTACCTTCAAGAGTGAAGATATCGGTGACTGGGTAATGGTAAAACAAAATGGAATACCTACGTATAACTTTGCTTGTGCAGTAGATGACCACTTGATGAAAATCAGCCATGTTTTACGTGGTGAGGATCATATTACCAACACACCAAAACAAATGATGATTTACCGGGCATTTGATTGGGATATTCCAACATTTGGTCATATGACATTAATCGTAAATGAAAACAATAAAAAATTATCAAAAAGAGATCATTCAATCATTCAATACATTGGGCAATATCAAGAACTGGGATATTTACCAGATGCGTTATTTAATTTCATTTCATTACTAGGATGGTCACCGCAAGGTAAAAAAGAAATATTAAACCAGCAACAATTAATCCAAATGTTTGATGAAAAACGCTTATCCACATCGCCAGCGAAATTTGATACAGAAAAGCTCGCGTTTATCAACAATCGATACATTAAAAAGTTAAGCGCAGAAGAGGCAGTAGAACTCTGTATGCCACATCTTGTTGAAGCTGGCATAGCTCAAGAGAAAGATGACAAATGGATTGAACAACTGGTCACAATGTTCCAAGATCGTATGAGTTATGGCGCAGAAATTACCGATCTGTACGATGAATTTTTCAACCAACCATTTGAATTGGATGAAGAAATGTCTGAGTTTATAAGTCAAGAAGGTGTTGCTAATACATTAAAAGTATTCAAAAACCTGATTATTAAAGCAGATGGTTTTGATGCACCAACAGTTAAAGAATTAATTAAGTTAACACAAAAAGAGTCTGGAGCAAAAGGTAAAATGCTTTATATGCCATTAAGAATTGCGACCACAGCGCAAATGCATGGACCAGATTTACCAAAAGCATTGGCTCTTTTAGGGGAAGAGACTGTGTTAAAACGATTAGATAAAACACTCAATAAATAACATAATACTGGAGGAAAATGCTATGAAAAAAGGGATAATAACTGCAAGTCTTGTCTTTATTGCACTTCGTATAGGTGCTATTTTGCCAAGACTTGTTTTCTTATACCTAGAAAGAACAAATAATGTTCAGTTGATTATAGACAGATATATTCAAATATTCGGGGGTCTAAGGTTAATATGAAAAGAAATATACTTATTGCCTTATTTGTTTTTATGATTTTAGAAATGGGGATTATTGTACCCAATTTAATCAGGATGGTAGGATTTCAAAATATCGGAAGTTTAGTTCAATATAATCGATTTAGTGGCGGTCTGAATGCTGTAACATTGATATTCAGATTAGTATTTCCGTTAAGTATTATCGTGTATGGTGTTATTCATGACTCCGGCAAAAAGATTCTCTATGCTCATATGGTTTTACTTAGCTTTGCTTTAATAGAAGCATTTATTGTCATCATCAGTGGGGAATACTATTTATATCACTTAAACCTTAGTTATCCTATTATGTTGTTGGGGATTGTGCTTTTTAATGGTGGATGGCTTTTAGTATCAGTTTATGCGCTTATGCACCTAATTCGATATCTTAGAGTCGAAACCAACCAACTCTTAAAATTAACCTTAATTATTATTACATTAATGATGTTTGTACAAATACCAATTCTTGGTCGATTTGTTAGGTTAGATCTTTACCTAGCAATGGACTCTACTACATCATATATTCTCTATAACTTTAGCCGATTATTTGTTTTATCATTATTACCGTTTCTCTATAGTTATAGTGTATATTTAATTATTGATCGTGATCTATCACAGACATCAATGTATGAAAGAAAGAGGATCTATTGATGAGAAAAAGTGTGTTATCTGCAGTTATTGTTTTTATTAGTATAGCTTTAAGTAGGGGGCTATATCATATCGGGCTTTTCGTTTTTCCATTTGTACATAACAACACACCTATTGATGAATTGAGTTATCTCATGGTGGGGGAAATGATTATTATAAATCTTTTAAGGTTTGTGTTTCCCTTCATGTTGTTAACAATGGGGATATTATATCAATCAAGTAAGAGGATTTTATATGCTCATATGATAATAATTATCATTAACATACTGTCTAATGTGTTCTTTATATTTCAATTTACACAAAATTTAGAGAATGGCAACATAATAAGCCTCAGATGGGAAACAATTATTATTTCCCTAATTTGGGCAGGAATTGCCCTATATGCACTAGTTAACTTGCTAGATTATTTAAAAATTGAATCAGAACAGTTACTAATTATTACCTTTGTTTTACTTATCATTTTCATGATTTCTCGAGTACCATTGGTTCAAAGCGTTTTATCATCAATTGATTCATCTCTATTTAACTCACGTATTGGCAATGTCGTTTCTTATTTTTTAACAGGGGTATTACCGTGGTTATATGCCTACACAGCATATATTACAGTTGAACGAAAAGAGATGGCTCGTTATCAATAACGAGGAAAATTCATCTGATTTATGAGCACTATTAAAATCATCATATACACATTTTAACATTCATTCATCATAGAAAGAGGAGATTACATGAAAAAAAGCATTATAGCTGCCATTATTGTATTTTTGATCTTAGAGTTTTCAGTTTTGTTGAATCTATTACTTTTTAGAGAAGTATCGTATTATAATTTTAGATTTATTAACACAGTATTAAATGTTATATCACTAACACGAGTAATTTTTCCATTGATGTTGTTAACAATGGGACTGCTTCATCACAAAGGAAAAAGCGTGATGTATGTACATATTATATTAATTGGCTATGGATTTCTCACCTCTATAGTATCAGTATCTCAGGGTGCATACATGTTTATGTTTATACCATATGGCAGTTTTTTGTCAGTTATGGGGATAATCTTCATCATTCACAATATCATCTGGTTTTCAATTAGCACGTATGCCTTTGTTCAATTAATAGGGTATTTAAAAATTGAACCGGATACTTTTGTTAAGGTGACGTTCACTATTCTTGTGATTACTATGTTTTTAGGGTTACCTATAATCACGCATATCAATCGTTTTCTATTTAGCAATTATATGCCTAATATTGCCTTAATAAAAGTAAGAAGTTGGATTAATATTCTTATCGGTATAATATTACCTTTCTTATATGCCTATACGGTATATATTGTTGTAGATCGTCATGAGGTTGCACAGTATCAAAGGTTAAACAGATAAGTTGATTATTGAGATAAGCGCATAAGTGTCCCACTAATCCGTAAAATGATTTGCATTTCATAAAAATATATTATATAATAGCGATAGACACAAAAGAAAGAAAAGGAGATTTATTTTAATGACAGGAACAGTAAAATGGTTTAATTCTGAAAAAGGTTATGGATTCATTACATCTGAGGAAGGTTTAGACATCTTTGTACACTACAGCGCTATTCAAGCTGAAGGGTTCAAAAGTTTAGACGAAGGACAAGAGGTTGAATTCGAAGTTGTTGAAGGAGACAGAGGTCCTCAAGCAGCAAACGTTGTAAAACTTTAATAAGAATTAACAAACAGGAGCTAAGCTCCTGTTTTTTTGTGCTTATGCTTTAATTGACAAAGGGCTAAAAAAGGGGTAAACTTATACTTGCATATATAAAGGAGTGAAAGCGATGAAGATATTTAATTCTTATACCAATCAATTAGAAGAGTTTAAACCGATCCATAAAGGCAAAGTGAACATGTATGTTTGTGGACCGACGGTATATAATTATATTCATATTGGAAATGCCCGTCCAGTTATCTTTTTTGATACGGTTAGACGGTATTTTGAACATCGCGGATATGACGTTAAGTACGTTTCTAATTTTACAGACGTTGATGATAAAATTATTACAAAAGCAATTGAACTAGAAAAGACAGAAAAAGAAATTACGGACCACTTTATTTCAGCATTTTTAAATGATGTTGAAAAAGTGCATTCCCGTACTGATTATATTAAACCACGCGTCACAGAATATATGGATCATATCATTGATTACATCCAGCAAATGATTGATAAAGGGGTTGCTTATCAAGTTGATGGTGACGTTTATTTTAGAGTTGAAAAAGCTAAAGACTATGGGTATTTATCTAATCAAAAGATTGATGATTTAGAGTCAGGCGCTCGTATTCATGTGAATGAGAAGAAAGAAAATCCCCTTGATTTCACACTATGGAAAAAGACCGATGTGGGAATTACGTTTGATGCTCCGTTTGGAGAAGGACGTCCAGGTTGGCATACTGAATGTGTAGCGATGATTGACGATGTGTTTGGTGAAAAAATCGATATTCATGGCGGTGGGAGTGGCTTAATGTTTCCCCATCATGAAAATGAAATAGCACAAAGTTTAGTACTCAATAATCATACAATTGCAAATTACTGGATGCACAATGGATTATTAAATATTGGCGAAGGTAAAATGAGTAAAAGTGAAGGTAATGTTATCCTTGTGAAAGACTTAGAAATCGATTCAAATGTTTTCCGGTTGTTTACACTATCAACACATTACCGTAGTCCGATTCAATATACAGATGATGTCTTAGAGACTTATCAAACTGAATGGGACAAAATCATGCGTGTCTATAAGCAAATCTATGTTAAATTAGACCTTGGTGATATGTTGCAAGGCTCTGGAAAAATTCATCCGGAGTTATTAGAACTATATAATGAATTTCTAACCGCAATGGACAATGATTTTAATACCCCAAATGCCATCACAGCATTACAAGATTTGGTCAAATTAGGTAACCAATTCTTACGTCAAACGCATGACTTAGAGTTATTGCGTTCTGTCTTAGAAGTGATGGATGAAATCTTTAGCGTGTTTGCTTTAAAACCAGGCTTAACCCCAATGCCGAAAGAAGATAAACAATTATATCGTGAATGGGAACATGCAAGGCAAGATAAAAATTTTGAAAAAGCCGATAAAATTCGTGCTGAACTCCAAGAAAAAGGCATTTTATAATGACCTATAATGGGGTAACACTTGCTTATATCGGTGACGCAATATTTGAACAAAAAGTGCGTTTACATTTACTAAAAAGCGGTATTGAAAAAGTTGAACACTTACATCAAGCTGCGACGAAATATACCAGTGCGATTGGACAGGCAAAAGCGTATAGAGATATCGAAGACCAGTTGTCAGATGACGAAATAAGGATGTTTAAAAAGGGACGAAATGCAACATCGAGAAAGCCGACAAACATGTCCCGTGTTGATTATCAAACTGCGACAGGATTCGAAGCTTTATTAGGCTACTTGTATTTATCGGATGAAGAAGCAAGAATCGATGAGTTATTAACTGTTGTATTTAAAGAAATCAAATAAATATACTAAAAACACTGTTTGCGAATGCCGCAAACAGTGTTTTTTATATTACATTACTGTGTTCATCACATCGGGAAAGAAGGTAGAAATAATAACAAAAGCAAGGATGAGGTAAAAGAGAAATGCAATTAACTTTTTACCGGATACAAACTCAAGACCAGCAAGGCCAGCTAATGCATAAATAAGATATTGTTGAACCAGATTGAAGTAGCCTAAAATATCTTCCATACCTTCGAAAGAAAAACCAATTAGCGCTTGAAGATTCTTAAGTGCATACAGTAAAATAATGACAAATCCTAAAATTGACCCTAAAAAGCTGTATAATTTTTTCATAATGCCTCCTTCTATTTGATAGTTCTATTATAAATAACTGTTATGTAGTATGCAAGAAAATGATGACTTTTGCTAGGGAGGTATCAAGAAATGGTATCAATTCTTGACAACGCTTTCAACGGCAAAGTATAATAGTACATATGAAATGGAGGTAGTTACATGAATACAGTATTATTTTTATCATTAGGAATCATCATCTCTATTGCCGCTTTAGGGTATGCTTTTTATTTGTACAAAACGGTATTAGGATTCAATGAAGGTAAGCCGCGTGTTAAAGAAATTAGTTCATATATTAAAGAAGGAGCGCATGCGTTTTTAAGAAGTGAATATAAGGTAATCTTTTCCTATATTGTGATTGCTTCAATTATTATCTTTGTTGGTTTTTATTTTGGATATGATCATATATCAGGATTAACAGAGAATAGTAATAGTAATATTATTGTTGAGCAAACGGAATATTCTGATTTATTTTATGCCTTAGGAACCTCATTAGCATTTGTCCTCGGATCACTCTTTAGTTTATCTGCTGGATATGTTGGAATGAAAAGTGCGACTAATGCGAACTCACGTACAACAACTGCCGCTGAAGAAAGTGGTATTATTAAAGCTTTAGACGTTGCCTTTAAAGGTGGAAGCGTTATGGGTATGAGTGTTGTTGGATTTGGACTCTTAGGATTATTTATTGTTCTGGCCTTATCGTTTGCGTTTGGACTTGATCCATACGAAGCGATTACCTATGCTGCTGGATATAGTTTAGGAGCATCATCAATTGCTTTATTCGGTCGTGTTGGTGGGGGAATTTATACTAAAGCTGCCGATGTTGCGGCGGACTTAGTCGGTAAAATTGAAGCGGAAATTCCAGAAGACGATCCACGTAATCCAGCCGTTATCGCAGATAACGTTGGAGACAACGTTGGGGATGTTGCCGGAATGGGTAGTGACTTACTTGAGTCTTATGTATCAAGTGTTATTGGTGCCGCAACGATTGCCGCATTAATCTTTACATCAGCTGAACGAATGAATGGAATTTTATTTGTCACAACGGTTGCCTTTAGTGGTGTCTTGTCATCAATTATCGGATCATTCTTCGTCAAAGGACAAGAAGGTAAGAGCCCATTTAAAGCATTAAAAATGGGAACATACGTGAGTGCAGGATTGTTCATTTTGTTCACATTCATCGCAAACTTCATTTTCAGAAATACCATTGATTCCACATTATATACTGACCCAAGCGGTATCTTTATGAATATGAGAGAGTTCCTGTTTGTCTATGCTCCATTTGTTAGTATTATTATTGGGTTATCTGTCGGGGTATTAATTGGATTAGTATCAGAATATTATACTGCTGCGGAATACAAACATGTTAAAAATATAGCAAAACAATCAGAAACTGGTCATGCGACTAATATCATTGCTGGTATTTCAACCGGTATGGAATCAACATTAATTCCAATCATTATCTTAGCAACTGGAATTGTATCCTCTTATTTAGTTGGTGGATTATTCGGTGTTGGTCTTGCCGCAGTCGGTATGTTATCAACTGCCGGTATTACAATTAGTGTCGATGCGTATGGACCGATTGCTGATAACGCTGGTGGTATTGCTGAAATGAGTGGGTTAGATAAACGTGTTCGGGCGATTACTGATCAACTTGATTCAGTTGGAAACACAACCGCTGCTATCGAAAAAGGATTTGCGATAGGATCAGCAGCAATGACATCTATTGCTCTCTTTAGTGCCTTCATCCGTAAAGCAAATTTAGCTGTTATTGATATCGCAACCCCAGAAGTTATGGCGGGATTAATCGTTGGTGCGATGCTTGCATTCTTCTTCTCATCAATGGTTATCAAATCAGTCGGTAAAGCAGCAAATAAAATGATTGAAGAAGTACGTCGTCAATTTAGAGAAATGCCTGGTATTTTGCAAGGTAAAGATAAGCCAGACTATGCACGATGTGTTGAAATCTCAACAGGAGCAGCGTTAAAAGAAATGGTCGTTCCAGCATTGCTTGCTATTGTCACACCGCTCACGATTGGCTTCTTGTTTGGAGCTCAAGTCTTAGGTGGTATGCTCGCAGGAACCTTGGCAACCGGTATTATGTTAGCCATCTTTATGGCAAATGCTGGTGGTGCTTGGGATAATGCGAAAAAACTCATTGAAACTGGTGAGTTTGGTGGAAAAGGTAGTGTTGCTCATAAAGCAAGTGTTACAGGAGATACAGTTGGTGACCCATTCAAAGATACAGCAGGACCATCAATTGATATTTTAAT
>JAASSV010000035.1 GCA_021767685.1 Caryophanales bacterium
ATTAGATGCACCACCAAATAATTGCATTGTGTAGGAGCCAAATGTCCTTGCAACAAGACTTTGATTAATCACCATGGATAATACCATCATTAACGCTCCGACAGTAGCCATAACGCCTTTTCCATATGCCTTAACCAAGTACATGCCAATACCTCCAGCACTTGGATAGTATTGACTATATTTTATGTATGAATACGCACTGAAAGCCGTAACAACACTTCCAACAATAAAAATAACTGGAAACCAGTTTAATGATAACTCAGCTATTTGTCCTAGCAACGCAAAGATTCCAGCACTAATCATAACTCCTGTTCCTAATCCAACTGCCCCAATAAGTGAAATACTATTTTTCTTATATTCTCCCATATAATCTCCTAACGTTTATATTTAAAATTTATAACCGAAGTGATCATTCTATCTTAATTGTAACATCAATAAAATAATATTTAAATTAAATTACTAATATGACTAAACAAGAGTCCAGTTGAAGTATGATTTTATCAATAGATAAGAAGGTGTTGTATTATTTTCGAGAGGTTTTCAATCATCTTCCTTAAAACGTTTACATATAAAAAAGCATTGAAATCATTGTTTTTGACATCTATAATAAATTTATAAACAAGGGCGTTTATAACAATTTATAAATAAAAAAATGACAATGGCGTTAACGATTTTTCGTTAGCGCCATTTTTGTATATACATTGTTATAAGCCTCTGATAGGAGGAGATTTATATGGATTATGGTGTTGCGATTGATACCATTTGGGTATTATTAGCCACAGCACTTGTGTTTTTTATGCAAGCTGGATTTGCAATGGTTGAAACAGGATTTACTCGAGCAAAAAATGCGGGAAACATCATCATGAAAAATCTTATGGATTTTTCAGTAGGATCAATTATCTATTTTGTATTTGGATTTAGCATTATGTTTGGAGAAAGTATTGGCGGACTCTTTGGCCGTGTACATTTAATGTCTGATGCACTTTATGAACATTTAGGATTGACGATTCCTTTATATGCTTTTATGATCTTTCAGACTGTTTTTGCTGCGACAGCAGCAACAATTGTATCTGGAGCAATGGCAGAACGTACTAAGTTTGTATCTTACTTAGTCTTCAGTTTTGTGATTACCTTAGTTATCTACCCTGTTGTAGGACACTGGGTCTGGGGTGGCGGATGGTTAAGTGAACTTGGCTTTCATGACTTTGCTGGTTCTACAGTTGTACACTCAGTAGGTGGTTGGACAGCTCTAATTGGTGCTTATATTCTTGGGCCACGCATTGGTAAATATAATAAAGATGGATCAAGTAACAATTTAGGTGGACACAGTTTAACGCTTGGAGCGCTTGGTGTATTTATCTTATGGTTTGGATGGTTTGGGTTTAACCCCGGGTCAAGTTTATCAGGACAAGATGTTGAGAGCATTGCTCTTATCTTTATGACAACAAACTTAGCTGCCGCTGCGGCTGCAATATCGACGATGTTTATTACTTGGAGTAAAGATGGTAAACCAGATGTCAGCATGACTTTAAATGGTGCATTAGGCGGATTAGTAGCTATTACCGCAGGAACTGATGTATTTACACCAATTGTTGCCATTGCTGTTGGACTTATTGCGGGGATTGTCATTGTTTATGGGACGCAGTTTGTCGATCATGTCCTTCATGTTGATGATCCTGTTGGTGCTGTTGCGGTGCATGGATTATGCGGTGCAACAGGAACACTATTAGTTGGCGTCTTTTCAGTTGATGGGGGATTACTCGTGACTGGTAATGCATCACTTCTACTTGTTCAAGCATTGGGTGTTCTCACAGTACTCATTTGGACACTCAGTACATCATTCATACTATTTAAAACCATTGATATACTGATTGGTTTACGCGTATCAAAAGAAGAGGAAATTACAGGATTAGATCTACTAGAACATGGATTAGAGAGTAGTTATTCTGACTTTCAGTATAAAAAAGAAATTATCGTTGAAGAAGCATAAAAAAGAGCCGTGTAGGCTCTTTTTAATTAATTACATTGTTGTCATATATAAAATGGGTATTATTATTTATAGATAATTCATACCCTAAGGGAACTGGGGTGATTGTAAATGATAATTCATTAAACTCTAATGAAACTCTTTCATCCACCGTGACTGTCTTTATTTCATTATCGTATGTAACTTTAATGACATCTTTATCTTTTGTTTCAACAATTAGGTCTTTTCCTGCAAAAGTTAAAGTAGCTTCTGCCATATAACTATGATCATAGTTTTCTACTTGATTAATACAGCGCACACTGATAGATAAGTTATATCCATGGGATTGATCATTGTACCTAAAAGTAAGACTCGTCAGTTCCGATGAACAATCAAAATTATAATCTTGAATGTCTGTTAAAAATAGATAATCGAAAAAGACGTCTTTAAACTCTTTGAATGAATCATCTTGTTCTAAAAACTGATACCAGTCTATTGAATTTTCATCATGTATGTTTGAATCAAAGTATACCTCATCTGTATCAAAATAGTGCTCAAATAATTGAATACGCTCGTTTTCCGCATCTCTATTACTGTAATAGTCATAATTACTTACTGGTTCTAAATAGCACCCTTGGAGTACAAGTGTTATCATCCATATAACTAGTAGTCCCATTGCTCGTTTCATTATTTCACCTGTAAAAATGGATTCAAGTAAGAGACATCTTTATTCGTTATCGCTCTGTTTATAGCGTATAACATATGTAATATAAAATACGATGTGAGAACAATAGGTGGTACTAAAAATAGAATGCCGTCAGTCACAGTATATGTTTTGTTAAAGAAGTACTCATCAATTAAGAGATAGGATGTTACAAATACATATATGGTAAATACAACGTACATGAGCCGTGATAACATCTTTACTCTAGCATAACGCAGTCCCATTGCTCCTAAGTAAATAAAGAACATGAAATAGACTGCCATACCAATAACAGTATCATTTATCCGAATGCTATATCCAGCTCGGTTAAAGAGATCTCCATTGTTTAAGTACAAGTAAAGATAGGTAAAAAATATAATCGCATCAACCACATACAAACTTAATGGTAATACAATTTTTCCAAAGTCAAATTTAAAATTTTTCAACTCTTCTTGGAAGAATATGGCAAGTACAGTAAGGTATGAGAAAAGTAGTATCCCTACAAAAATTAATCCGCTATTAAAGACATATACAAGCGCAAGGAAAATAATAGCAATAACCAAAATTGATGCATATACTTGTACGATATTCTTTAGCGGTCGTACATTCTTAAAAATGACAATAACTGGTGTAATAAATAATATGTTTAAGAGAATCTCTTCTGAAAAACTAAAATAATACATATCACCATATAGGTCAAACTGATAAAACGCACGTGGAAGTATCATACTAATTATTATCATTAACCCGACGCCAACAAACTCAAGTGGGTATTTCATAATCACATCATACAGGTTAATCCCCATCTCCCCAACTGCGATTAATGAACTCAAGACTAATAATAATATATAGACCATATGCAATACTAACCCAATGTTAGGAGCAATGAAATAAGTAGAATATATCATTGGCAACAAATGGGCCAAGAAAACCACCGCAAACAAGGCACTTGTTGTTAGGTATACAATTTTCTTTTGATCAATTAATTTTAATACTAACAATACAATAGGTATAAAAATACTTAATACTAATATAGCATATTGATCGAGTGGTATTGTAATTGGATATGTTACTTGACCTTCATGAATATTAACATCTAACAACCCATTCACAAGATATAAATCTAACACACTAAAATAATCTACAAATACAAGCGATATCCCGATCGCTAACATTAAGAGATACATACCGTAAATAAGTATGTTTTTCACTCCAAATGGTTTTTCTTCCTTAATCCGCTTTTTTAATTTACATGTAATAATTTCATCTGTAGTGACACCATATAGTTTACTCATTTCAAGTAATATTTCTAAACTTGGTGTTGAATAATTTAACTCCCATTTAGAAATCGTTTGTGGTGTCACAATTAAGATATCAGCTAATTCTTTTTGTGTATATCCATTACGTGTCCGTAAATCTTTTAAGAATAGCCCCAAATTTTCTGTCATAAAATCATCCTTTCAAACTCTATTATAAGAGTGGGGGTAAAAGAATCAATAACCATATTTATGGATTACTATCCAAATCATTGAGTTGGCTTAATTAAGGTGTATAATCTATTATTTTTAGTCAATACAATTATCAATTATACCATTATTGACATCCTTATGGAACACTTTTTACATTTAATCTTCATTTCCGCCTGACACCACATTATATCATTGACAGAAATCAATAAAAAAATCAACAAAATGAGAATTTTGTTGATTAAATTATTATAAATCTTTGTGTAAACTATAGCACTCATATCCAATGGGATTGTTTTGTCTTGTGAATACAACATAATAGCCAAGCTTTTCATAAAATCCCTTAGCCTGAAACTGAGCTGTGCCAAGATTTATTTGAATACACTTTCTTCTTCGCGCTTCTTGCTCAACTCTTAGCATTAGTTCTTTACCGACCCCTTGTTTACGATATGTATCTTTTACAACAAGCAAGTCGACATAGATAGAATCTTGATACACATCACAGGTGACTCCGCCAACAAAAGTATCCTCATCGAAAGCAACAATAGCAAAATCATCATTTTTATCACATATATTATGTTCTTTGTTAAAGGTAGCTTCTTTTTCCAATAATAGTTTAGTTGGTGTCTCAATTTCCTCTGACGATGTTTTAACTGTATACTTTGAAGGAATCTCTTGGTTGATATCATTCACTAAGTCCGCATAATAATACTGTTCAACAGTTTTCTTTGTCCCCTCTACTGTTCCCCGGTCGACAAAACCGATTGCTAAAAAGTCTTCATATCTTTGTTTGTCTGGAGAAAAGAACTTGATCCCAACAACATCTTCTTTATAATACTCCCAAACGGTTTTGATTATACTTAAAAGGATATCTCTATTATCATAAAACAATGCTTTAATGCTAACCCAATCCCATGAGGAACGTGTGTGAATCGCACCAACTAATTTTTCTTCTTTATAAACATAAACATATAAACTTTTAGGTTGTGATGATTGTTGAGTAAACTGTGTATTATATCCTCTTAACGTTTGTAAAATCTTATCTTCATGTGTATCGACTGATGTTAACTGATAATCTATCATTGTGTTTCTCCTTTCTTCAAGGCATATCAACGTCTATTTTAACACGATATATGGGGTAAAAACAATAAAAAAAGAAGGCAAAAACCTTCTTTCAATATTGATTATATTATTCCATTCTTATTTACGGAATGAGTTAATTATCCATAAGAGTAGTACAGCGCCTCCAATAGCTATTAATAGGCCATTCAAACTAAAATTAGAAAATGATCCAATACCGAAAAGCGATGCGACCCAGCCACCAATAAATGATCCGAGCAGCCCGACAACGATATTGGCTAGAAGACCCATCCGTCTGTTACTACCTGTTATAATACTTGCAATCCATCCGACAAATGCACCGAATAAAAGCCATAATAAAATATGCAAAAACAACACCTCCATGTGTCAAATACGTTTTTAATATACTTTATAATCTAGTTTTATAATATCAAAAATATGAAAACTCAACAACAAATAGACATTGACATCATATTGTCTAAACGTAAAGATACCTTTTAATCACCTGTTGTGATTTAGATAATTAGCAATAATCGTTAACCCTTCTTTAAGCACTTGTTGTGATGTTGCTAAGTTAATTCGAATATGGGTATTTGCATCCCCATATTTATATCCTCCATTGATAAAGACACCTTCTTCAATCAATCTTTGTTCTAGATTTTTAGAATCAATATTATAGGCTTCTAAATCAACCCATAATAGGTATGTTCCTTCCAATGGTGAAATACATGCATCAGGTAACTTCTCACTTAAATATTTTATGGCAAAATCTCTATTATTTTGTAAGTACTCAAGTAACTGATCCAACCACTCTGCTCCGTGATTGTAGGCTGCAATCAACCCATCAATCCCAAATACACTTGGTTCAATTACCTCTTTTTGATTTAGTGCTTGATTAACTTTCTTTCGTAGTGCATCATTCGGAATAACCATATTGGCTGTTTTTAATCCAGCAATATTAAATGTCTTACTTGGTGCTGTACAGGTGATTAAATTGTCTTTGATACCATCAATCGACAACATTGGGGTATAATCCCGTTCATACGTTAAATCCCGATGGATTTCATCTGACACAATAATAATATCATGCTCTAGACATATCTCAACTAGTTGTGTTAACTCATCTTTTGTCCATACACGGCCAACAGGATTATGAGGGTTACACAAAAATAGCATCGTCGTATTGGCATCTGCTGCTTGAGTTTTGAGCAAGTCAAAATCAATTGTATATTTTCCCGAATCATTAATTAATGGACAGTGTATTACGTTGGCATTATTGTTTGTTACTGATGAGTAAAAGTATTGATACACTGGCGATAAAACAATCACGTTATTACCCGGTTCAACACATCCCGCAACAGAACTAGAAAGTGCAGGGATCACACCAATTGTCGAAAGTATCCACGCGTTATCAATTTCTGTATTATGGCGATTTTTCCACCAATCTATTTGTGCTTGATAATAACTATCCGGTGTAATAGAATAGCCATAAACACCGTGTTTAGAGCGTTTAATTAGTGCCTCTTCAATCTCTTTTGCCACGTGAAAGTCCATATCAGCAACCCACAAGGGAATAGTATCTTCTTTTAAGTCCCATTTCACTGAAAAAGATCCTTTTCGATCAACAATATTATCAAAATTATATATCATTTATTATCATCCTCTGGTGTAATCACAGTCACATCTGCGTCAAAATCATCAATATATGTCTGAATCCCTAATGTCTTAATCGTACCTTTGATTGGGTTTTTTACACTATCAATTTCAGTCCTGATATCAACATCAAGTGTGGTTTCTTCAAAGGCCAAATCCGTTTGTATCATTTTACAATTTTTCATGACTAAATTCTCTATATAACATAATGGCTGAGTTCCTTTAATCGTACAGTTAACAAATGTTAGATTACGTGAATACCACCCTAGGTACTCCGCATCAATTTCAGAATCAATCACTGTAACATCCCTACTATTCCAAAAAAGATCTTTGCCGCGCAACTTTGCATTTTTAATGGTTACATTTGAAGTATGTTGAAAGCCATAATTCCCTTCTAAAGTAAAATCATGAGCACGAATATCTTTTGCATGTAAGCATTGATATTGTCCATATAAGGTTACGTTGGTTAATGTAATGCCTCTAACATCCCAAAAACTATCCTCTGCATCCAATGTAGAATCAGTCACAGTAATATTACTCGCATCACGAAATATCTTAGGGGTATTAACAGGACAACGATGTAACGTTACATTATCAGAGTACCAGATAGCGGCACGGGCTCCTTCTAAAAACTTAGAATCAGTGACGGTAACATCATGCGCATGCCAAAGCGGATACTTACCATCAAACGTGCACTCCGTTAAGGTGAGTTTTCTGACTTTTTTTAACCCCGATTCTCCCTCACCTATCGTCACATTATGTAACTCTGTATTGTGCAATCCAAAGAGTGGGCGTTCACCACTAAACGTTTTATCTTTAATAACATTCATGTAATCCTCTCCTCTAGTTATCATACTTATCTAGTTGTCATTTAGCTTCTATCTTTATTATACGATAACTAGGCGCTATTTCAATAAATATCCCTTCCATTAGTCTATAAAAAAGACCACAACCATTCTTGATTGTGGTCATCTTACTAAAATGTTTTGGCGAGTTTTTTTCCTCGGAATTTTGCATCTTCTAAAATCTTATCTGGATCATTACCAATAATATCCATACCATCTGCGCTCAAAGTTGTTAGATCTTCGATACCTAAGAAGTTAAGTAAAACACGTAAGTATCTTTCCCCCATTTCTAAGTTCGATAGCGGTTCAGATAAGTAGTTTCCACCACGTGTTACAACATAGAGTGCTTTGTTGCCTTGGCATGTCCCTTTTGGTCCTTCTTCTGTATACTTGAAGGTGATACCAGCTTGCGTAATATAATCGATATACGCTTTAAGAATTGCTGGAAAGCTTAGGTTCCAAAATGGTGCTGATATGATATACTTATCTGCTTCTAAAAATTGATAAGCATATTTCAAAATAGGATGATCACGTTTAGGATCATCTTTCGTTACAACAAGTTCATCAAGTTTACCTTTTGGTAAAAATCCAATCCCTTCTTCATATAGATTTAGGGTTATGATTTCATC
>JAASSV010000036.1 GCA_021767685.1 Caryophanales bacterium
AATTTAGAATTGTTGGAAATGACACGTTATTTAATCCAATATAAAAAGAGTGTCACTTATTATAGTGAACACTCTTTTTATATTAACAAATTGATTATATTACAGTGGATCTTGTATATGTCTTTTAAAAACCATATTAATAATAATACCACATAAGATCAACACCCCAAATAAGATAAAGACAGACTCATAGTTTCCGAAGTAATCAATCATAGCTCCGGTAATATAGACCCCTGATAAGGCACTTAATCCATAGGCACTAAATAAGATACCGTAGTTTCTTGCGTATGCCAGTTGTCCAAACAACTGTGATGTTGCCGCTGGTGCAATGGCTAACCAGCCACCAAGATTCATCCAGATGATACTGAACGCAATAACGAAGAACACAACACTATTGGTGAAGAAAACAATGAATAATACACTAATTAATAGCGACACAAGTGATAACAGTACAATATTAGCTAAATGGTACCGATCTGATAAATAGCCAAATACGACGCGTCCAAGACCATTAAAGATAGCAAATACAGAGACGAAAAAAGCAGCTTCACTTAATGAGTATTCATGGATACTCACAGCATAAGATGAACTAAATCCAATAACACTTAATCCTATAAATGTTCCAATAAAAAATAATATATAAAGCATCTTATATGTCGGTTCTTTTAAGGTCTCTTTAAAAGGGGTTAATGTATGGTGTGTTGATTCATTTTTATAGTCTTTATAGAAATAGGCTAGGGCACCTAGAATAATCAATGTAGCGATACTCATAACTAAAAATGTTGTCTGAATCCCATTAGCCGCAACCAATGTTTGTAATATCGGCGCAGTGATGAATGGGCTCAAGCCAAATCCTAATAAAACAAGTCCAAGATACATTCCTCGTTTATGTGGAAACTGTTGCGTGATGACAACCAAAGGAATACCATAAATTAATCCTATTCCTGTCCCTATAAAGACACCATATCCTAAAGATAAAATAAAAAATGAGTCTCCAAGATATGCGATAAACCATCCCAGTGAAATACAACCAATCCCCGCGATCATAACATTAATGAGAGGGATTCTTTCGAGTATTTTACCGCTGATTCCCATAAACAATGCATAGAAAAATAAACTCAGCATATATGGTATACCACTTTGACTAGCAGAGAGTTGAAAGATGTCTTCAATTGGCAATCGAAATACAGAATAACTATACACACTCCCCATCACTAGCATCATTAATATCCCTGGGATAACAACTTTTCCATCATGTTTTAACCATGTCATAAATTTCACCTTTTCTTTGATGTTCAAATTATATTTAGAATATCAATTTCAGTATAAATAGTCAAGTCATACTGAAAGAAAAAAGATGTTAGAAAACGAATATATTTAACGGTTCGTATACTCGTTGTTACAAGTACGAAAAACCCTCCTATTGTAATCTTTAATAAAACTCAAGTTTTATCATTATAATTAGAGTATTTCATTCTTTTTGATACATTAAAATGCATTACTTCTACTTTCAAATATATGGTATACTATAATAAAGATATATATAAAGATAAGGTGTGGTATTGGATGCTTTCAAAAGAGGATATAAAACGACAATGGAGTAAAACTTATAACACTGATGGAAACCCTGACTGGGCCCATATTTTCCCTTATTATGATGACGATATCATCTTTCAAGATACGATACAACGTATTGAAGGAATTGATGACTTTACGAAAATGTGCAAGCGATTGACTAAGCGCACTAAGTCATTACATATGGAACTACTACATGTCATCCAGGAAGATAATATTGTAATGATGGAATGGATTATGACAATGACTTTTCGGCATACACCGAAAACGTCACTATACGGAACAACCCGTTTAACTTTTAATCAAGAAGGTAAAATAATTGAACAAAGAGATTATTATGACCTTTGGGGAGATATTTATAATAACGTCCCTGTATGGAGACGTATATATAGATGGTTTATGCGTAAGGTGTTTGGATAATGCGGTGGCCTGAGCAGTTAAACTTCATCCCCAATGCTAGAAAAAAACAACATCAAACGGATACGCGTATTGACAATCAAATTATTGTAATTACAGGCGCAACAAGTGGTGTTGGTCTTGAAACAGCTAAAATGGCTTTAGCTAATGGGGCAGTAGTTGTCATGGTAATTCGTAATAAGAAAAAAGCAGAACAGATTATTGCGAGTTCCTTATCAGAGTACAAAGATAAGATCGATCTTATTATTGCTGATTTTTCAAACTTTGATATGGTTAAAAAAGCAGCAAGAACACTCAAAGAAAGCTATGATTCAATCGATGTACTAGTCAACAGTGCAGGGATATATCGAACAAAAAAGCATCTTTTAGATAATGGTTATGAAGAAGTGATTACCGTAAATCACTTGTCCTCATTATTATTCACAGTGGAATGCCTAAACTTACATCCGAAACGTATAATTAATGTTTCTTCTGAAGGGCATCGCTTTGGTAATTTCAGTCTGAAAGATCCTTATTTTAATCATCGTATTTATACTGGATTACGAAGTTATGGTTCAAGTAAAACAGCTCAAATACATACTGTATATGCCTTAGCGCCTTTATTAAAACGAAATGGTTGCACGATTAACGCTGTTCATCCGGGTGAAGTCAAATCAAACATAGGAATGAATAATGGCATCGTGTATCGAACATTTAAAAAACTATTTATAAACCCTTTCTTAAAATCTCCAACGATTTCAGGACAGGGTATTTATTATCATATCGCATCACCTAATATGGCAGATATTACCGGAAAGTTCTATCATCTTACACATGAAGAACTACCTGCAAAACATGCAAGACCTCAAGAACGTTCTCATGATATTTTAGTTTGGAGCCTTAAACAAGTAGGGTTAGTTAAGGAGGACATCAAATGGCTAAAGTCGTAATTGTAGGAGCTGGAATGAGTGGTTTAACCGCCGCAGCTTATTTATCTAAAAGTGGTTATGATGTGACTTTAATCGAACAGTCAGACAAGTTAGGTGGACTCGTATCATCATTTAATTATAAAGGATTTACTGTCGATGGTGGGATTCGCTCAACAGAAAATGCTGGGGTATTATTTCCTATGCTTAAACAACTAGGTATCAATGATATTGAATTTAGCCGCAGTGTTGTATCACTCGGTGTTGAAGACGATATGATTACTATCGAAACTTTAAATGACCTTAATCGCTACAAAGATTTGCTAAAAGCTCGCTTCCCAAATGAGCAGAAAGCAATTGAAGACATTTTTAAAGATATTCATTTGTTTATGTCTTATCTTGATGTGTTATATGGTATTAACAATCCGTTATTTTTAGACATTAGAAAAGATTGGAAGTATTTCATCACTAATGTGATTCCCTGGTTGTTTAAATTCCTTTTTAAAGCCGGTAAAATCAAAAAATATAAAGCACCAGTGAAGAGTTATCTAAAAAAATATACTCAGAATGATCAATTAATTGATTTGATTAGCCAACATTTCTTCCAAGATACCCCTGCCTTCTTTGCCTTAAGTTATTTCAGTATTTATTTAGATTATTACTATCCTAAAGGCGGGACTGGCACTATTGTTAATCGCCTAGAAGCGTTAATTACGGAACAAGGCGGGAATATTTTAACAAAAACAAAAATCACTGCCATTTATCCAAAACTTAAGTATGTTAAGGATACTAACGATAATGATTATTCATATGATTATCTCATTTGGGCAGGAGATCAAAAACAGTTATACTCTCTTACTAAGACAGATAATTTGTCCGAAGCACACCGTTCGAAGATCAAAGATTGGCAATCATTTCTATCCAATAAAGATGGTGGCGACTCTGTATTAACTTCTTATCTATTTGTTGATCTACCACCAAATTACTTTAAGGAGTTTGCGACAGAACATGTATTTTATACGCCCTCATCATCAGATTTAGCAGACTTGACAGACCTAATCAATAAGACAAAAAACACGACCAAAGAAACACTTTTTGACACAATTAAAACCTATCTCAAACACACTACTTATGAAATCTCAATTCCTGCGTTAAGAGACCCATCATTAGCACAGAAGGGGAAAACAGCGTTAATCGTTTCTACGTTAATGGATTATAAACTCACTAAATATATTAAGGATAATGGCTGGTATGATGAGTTGAAACTACTGACTGAAACAATGATGGTTGATGTATTATCTCAAACATTATATCCTGAGTTATCATCAAACTTGATTGATCGTTTCAGTTCTACTCCAATCACAATCAATGAACGAACAGGAAGCACTGATGGCGCTATTACAGGATGGGCATTTACAAATGATGAAAACCCATCTGTAAATGATATTCCAAAAGTTGCCAAGTCAATTCAGACAAAAATAGATTTTGTCTTACAGACAGGCCAATGGTCATACTCTCCAGCAGGCTTACCAACGGCTATAATGACTGGCAAACTAGCGGCGAACTATGTCAAAAAACATTTAAAGTTAAAAAAATAAACACAGCGCGCTAAGAAACAACGCGATAATATTGTCATGGTACCCCTTTATAAGTATAATGAAATAGAGGAGGAATATGATGAAGTATAGAAAATTAGGAAAAACAAACGTAGATGTTAGTGAAATATCACTGGGATGTTGGCAACTTGGCGGTAAGTGGGGAGACCCTTATGATGATGAACTTGCCTTTGAGACACTCAAAACAGCAACAAATCTTGACATAACATGCTTTGATACCGCAGATGTTTACCAAGGTGGTATGAGCGAAAATGCCATTGGACGGTATATTAAGACCGTTAAAGACAAGCCGTTTGTCATTACTAAAGTAGGACGGAAATCCAACCCACATGTCGCAGAAGCATATAATGAAGACACCTTACGAAAATATGTTGATGACTCTAGAGACAATATGAATGTTGATTCACTAGATATGGTATTATTGCATTGTCCACCAACAGATGTGTATTATATGCCAGAAGTCTTCAAACTTATGGATACGCTAAAAGAAGAAGGTAAGATCAAACATTATGGCGTTAGTGTGGAACGCATTGAAGAAGGCCTAAAAGCCATGCAGTATGATGGTGTTGAAGCCATTGAGATTATCTTTAATATGTTCCGTTTACGTCCACAAGAATTGTTCTTTGAACAAGCTAAAAAGCATAATGTTGGAGTAATTGTTCGTGTCCCACTAGCAAGTGGACTGTTATCGGGTAAATTTGATAAAAATACAACGTTCAAAAAAGATGATCACCGTAACTTTAACCGTAACGGTGAGGCATTCGACAAAGGCGAAACTTTTAGCGGTGTTGAGTTTGAAACAGGATTAAAAGCTGTAGATAAACTAAAAGAAGCTTTTCCAAACTATAATTTACCACAACTCGCATTACGTTATATTTTGATGTTTGATGCTGTTAGTACTGTGATACCTGGTGCTAGTAAAACAAAGCATGTTAAAAGCAACGTTCAAGCTGTGGATTTAGATCCTTTAACTGATGACGAGATGGCAAAAATACAATCAGTGTACGACACATACATTAAAGATCCTGTTCATTACTTATGGTAAATTAATAAACAAAAAAATAACACGCTTATACCGTAATAGTATAAGCGTGTTTTTATATGTTATGAACGATCAAATGATAATAGTTTTGCATTAACCGCAACAACTACAGTACTAAGTGACATGACAATAGCACCTACTGCAGGCTCAACAACTATTCCTTGGTTATATAATACCCCTGCAGCTAATGGTATAGCTATAACATTATATGCTGTTGCCCATATTAAGTTTTGAATCATTTTTCCATAGGTTTTGGTTCCAAAATATTGCAAGTCTACAACATCTTTAGGATCACTATTTGCAAGAATGATGTCTGCTGTTTCAACAGCAACATCTGTTCCTGAACCAACTGCTATTCCTATATTAGCTTGGGCAAGCGCTGGTGCATCGTTAACCCCATCACCTGTCATAGCAACAACATGTCCATCATCTTGTAATGATTTAATTTTTTCTTGTTTTTGATCTGGCAAGACATTGGCAAAGTATCCATCTAAGTCAAGCTCTTCAGCAACTTCTTTAGCCACTTCTTCATTATCTCCTGTTAACATCCAACACTCAATACCACGATCTTTTAATGTCTTAATTGACTCTTTAGATGAGTCACGTATTTCATCTTTAAGAATGAAGTATCCTAAGACTTTATCTTGTGTCGCTAAGTAGGATTCAGTTCCTGTTGACTCAATAGATAAATCATCTGGTAAAGGTATTTCTTTTTCCTTTAAAAAACTTTTGCTAGCTACATAGTAAAGCGTGTCTGATATATTCCCTTTAACTCCTTTACCCTGAATAATCTCAAAATCTTTAACATCTTTTTGCTCTAAATCATTCTCTTTCAATGCTGTTATAAAAGCTGATGCAATAGAATGTTCAGAAGCATACTCGATGCTTGCAGCAAGTTCTAGAACATCGTCTTTTGATAGGTCATCTGTGAGAGTATCATACTCGCTAATTGCAAACTCGCCTTTTGTTAAGGTTCCTGTTTTATCAAATAGCATAGCGGTAATATTACGTGAGTTTTCAAACGCTGTACGATTTCTAATGATTAATCCATTCTTCGCTGCTAATGTTGTTGAGTTCGCAACAACTAATGGAATTGCTAATCCTAATGCATGCGGGCATGTAATAATCATTACGGTTGCCATACGTGTAATCGCAAATGCTAAATCTCCAGTTATAATTAGCCAAGTCACAAGCGTAATAATTCCAACACTAATCGCAATAATCGTTAACCAAAGTGCTGCCTTGTCAGTAAAATTTTGGGTTTTCGATTTCGATGCTTGGGCTTCCTCAACAATTTTAATCACATTTGATACATAGGAATCATCTGATTTATGAGTTATTTTTACCTTTATCGCTTTGTTCCCATTAATGGATCCCGCAATGACCTCATCATCTTCTTGTTTATGGACAGGTTTGGACTCCCCTGTTAAAACAGATTCATCAATATGACTGTCTCCTTCAATGATTACGCCATCAAGTGGGATGCGTTCACTTGGTTTAACAAGTACAATGTCACCTTTTTCAATTTCACTTGTTGGAACATCCTCTGTTGAATCATCTTTAACGCGGTGTGCGTCATCAGGTATGAGTTTAGCTAGTTCATCAAGTGCACTCGAGGCACTGACAACTGATTTCATTTCGATCCAATGCCCAAGTAACATAATTAATATTAGAGTGACAAGTTCCCAGAAGAAATCTTTTCCTTCTAGACCTAAGACTGTCGCACTACTATAAATATATGCTACTGAGATAGCTAATGCAATAAGAGTCATCATTCCAATAGTATCTTTGAATATTTCCTTATAACTTCCTTTTAAGAATGGCCATCCACCATAAAAGAACGCAATGGTTGATAATATTAATAGTAAGTATGAATCACCAGTAAAACTAAATTCTAAGGAAATCCACCCTTGAATTGTAGGTGATAATAGTAAAATTGGAATTGTTAAAACTAACACAACATAAAAACGTTTTTTGAAGTCTTCAATCATCATTTCATGATGACTTTTCTCATTGTGCTGATCATGATTATGATCATGATTATGATTATTTGACATAATATACCTCCTATTTATAGTATAACGCTTTTTATAATTATCAACAATATTTATGATTATGAATCAGTTTAAGAAATTAAATAATCGTCTTGATTGCATTATATGAATTTTTTCCTATACTGAAAGTAGACCCCCAGCAGATTATCACACATCATTTTTGTTTAAACACAAATGAGGAGAGATATGAATGAAGAAAATTGCTATTTTAGTTGCTAATCTATTTGAAGATAATGAACTATTTTATCCATTATTCAGATTACAAGAAGCTGGTTACAAGGTTGATTTGATAGGTCATAAAGCCAAGCAATCATACCCGAGTAAACATGGACAAAAAGCCACAAGTCAGAAAGCAGCCAAAGATGTATCCGCAAGTGATTATGAAGCCGTTGTGATTCCTGGTGGTTATTCGCCAGATCATATGCGACGCTCACAAGATATGATTGATTTTGTGACAGAGATGAATACCCTAGGAAAGCCAATTGCTGCAATTTGTCATGGTCCTTGGATGATGATAAGTTGTTGTGATGTAACCGATAAAACTTTAACAGGATTCTATTCAATACAAGATGATATTAAGCATGCTGGAGCAACATATGTAGATCAAGAGGTTGTAGTAGATGACAACTTAATCACCTCTAGAACCCCTAAAGACCTTCCCGTATTTGTGAAGACATTGATCGATACAATTGAATAAACG
>JAASSV010000037.1 GCA_021767685.1 Caryophanales bacterium
ATTAATTGATACTTGACGGGCAACACCTTGGCCTTGACCTGCTGGTAAAATATTACCAACGATGACTTCATCAATATCTTCTGCAGGAACCTTAGTTTCATCTAAAATCGCTTTCACAACGGTACTACCTAATTCCGCTGGATGAACCGTACTTAGAGATCCTAGAAAGCTACCTATTGCTGTTCTTTTTGCTGAAACAATAAAAACTTTACTCATTATTCTCCTCCTAATTAATTCTTGGTAAGCCTTTAAATACTTGCTTTTTAAGGCATCATTATGTATACTTATAATGTATAATTTCAACAAAACATGAATGATTATTCAGTTTGTGAATTTACATTCAGTATTATAGCATAAAGCGTTTTCATTGTCAACGAACTAACGCAGAAGGAGAATTAAAATGGAACATGAAGTTAAAATACCAAAAACACGGAACGGAAAAGCAACATTTCAATTAATTATTGATACCACAATTGATCTGTTTTATAAGAAGGGTTATTTTCAAACTAAGATTAAAGATATAACTGATGAAGCTGGCATAGCTGCCGGAACATTTTACTTATATTTTCCCAATAAGTTTGTTTTGTATAAGTACATATTAATGGAGTTCCAACATGAAATCAGACGACAAATCTCTATTCAAGTATCCAATGTTGAAGGGAGATTTGAAAAAGAGAAAGTCGGTATAAAAACGTTTATACAATTCGCACTCGATAATCCTCACGCATACAATATTATTTGGGAATCACTCTATGTAGATAAACAACTATTCATCAATTATTATGATGGATTTGCGAAACGATATGAAAAAGGATTAAAGCAATCAATCGAAGATGGTGAAATGTATGACGTTGACACAGAACTCGTGTCCTATATATTAATGGGGGTCGCAAACTTCATTGGATTAAAGGTATTATTAGAACTTGGCGAGGATAAAGGAAATGTCGACGAGGTCGTTGACCAAGTTATGAATATTATTCAAACAGGTATCTTCAAGAAGGTGAAATAGGCGTGAAATATTCCGTTGTTTTATTTGATGCAGATGGCACACTTTTTGATTTTCATCAAGCAGAGGAAGTTGCTTTTCAAGCTGTCCTAAAAGAAGTTGAAACTGATCGTAGTTTTAATGAACTTTTCGACATATATCTTCATGAGAATCATAAGATTTGGCGCGAGTTAGAAAAGGGTGAAATTACCCAAGAAAAACTCAAATTTGAACGTTTTGAGCGCTTTATCGATAAATCAGGTATCTCTGCAGACGCTCAAACACTCGCAAACACATTTATGTCGACCTTATCAGGGACGTCAATTTTATATGAAGATGCCCTTGATATTGTTAAGCAAATTAGTAAGGAATATCGGGTCGCAATTGTGACTAACGGGTTAGAAGAAGTACAGACAAAACGGGTTAGAAATTCTATTTTAAAGTCCCATGTAGAATGCACTGTCATTTCAGATGAAATCGGTATTCAAAAGCCAGACCCGAAAATCATTGACCATACGCTTGAAAAAATGGGGCATACAAGCAAAAGTGATGTTGTTATTGTCGGTGACAGTTTAACTTCGGATATACAAGGTGGCATTAATGCTGGGATAGATACAGTGTGGTATAACCCCTATAATAAAAAGAATGATACTGATATTACTCCCACCTACACAATAAAAACACTTTCACAATTATTTAGCACTTTAAAGTAGTTGACAAACACTTTTCTTTTCGTTATACTAGACTAAATTGTTGAGTAGAAGTGAGTAGAGTTAATCAACGCTTTGTAGAGAGTCAGTGGTTGGTGAAAACTGATAAGTAATGATAACTTGAATGGGTCTACGAGAGGATATCAGAATAGAGTATGGTATCACGGGTGCTCCCGTTATAGGGCTAGGATATGATAGTATCTGACTAAGGACTTTTTATAAGTTAAATTTGAGGTGGCACCACGTTAGTTAATAACGTCCTCTACACAGTAATTTGTGTAGAGGACTTTTTTTATATTTAGGAGGTAATCAAAATGGGACCATGAAGAGAAGTAATTATAAGTAAGATAAATTATTTTTTTGGTAAATCGTATAAATATAAAAAAAGGAGAATATATAATGAAAACACAATTTGGACGGTTTGGGGGACAATTTGTTCCTGAACCAGTTATAAATGCATTAAATGAAGTTGAGGCAGCTTTCTTAGAAGCGAAAAACGATCCGAAATTTATCGAAGAATATAAATACTATTTGAAACAATATGTTGGACGGCCATCCCCTATCTATTTCGCGAAAAATCTAACCGAAAAATATGGTGGTGCTAAAATCTATTTGAAACGTGAAGACTTAAATCATACTGGTGCACATAAGATTAATAATACCATCGGGCAAATATTACTTGCCAAACGTATGGGTAAAAAGAAGATTATTGCTGAGACAGGAGCTGGACAGCACGGTGTTGCGACAGCCACCGCAGCAGCAATGTTCGGTATGGAATGTGAAATATTTCAAGGAGAATTAGATACACAAAGACAGAGCTTAAATGTCTTTAGAATGGAAATGTTAGGGGCTAAAGTAACTGCGGTCACGAGAGGAACGAGAACATTAGCTGATGCTGTGGATGAGGCAATTGAAACATGGGTCGGGCGAGTTGATGATACCTTCTATTTACTTGGAAGTGCCGTTGGACCACATCCGTATCCAGAGATGGTTAAGTTCTTCCAAAAGATCATTGGAGAAGAAGCAAAAAAACAAATGGTTGCTGTTGAGGATAAATTACCTGATTATTGTATAGCTTGTGTTGGGGGTGGATCAAATGCCATTGGTCTATTCACTGATTTCTTAAATGAAGATACTGTATCACTAATCGGGGTAGAAGCTGCTGGAAAAGGGTTAAATACCAAAGAGCATGCAGCGACATTAACCCTGGGTAAAGAAACGGTTATTCATGGAATGAAAACAAAATCTGTATTAGATGACGAAGGGAATATAAGCCCTGTATATTCAATTAGTGCTGGACTAGATTACCCTGGTGTCGGACCTGAACACGCCTATTTACAAGATATTAAACGGGCAACATATGAATCAGTAACTGATCAAGAAGCTGTCGATGCCTTTTTAGAATTATCACGTCTCGAAGGCATAATACCAGCGATTGAATCAAGTCATGCAGTCGCTTATGCATTAAAGTTTGCTCCAACGCTATCAGAAGATAAAGTTATATTAATTAATTTAAGTGGACGTGGAGATAAAGATGTTGAGGCGATTGAGCAATATCTAACTAAAGAAAAGACACATTAATAATTATCCTGTCTTTATAAATGATTTTTTTAAAATAATCTTTCTCCTAGTATATATAGTCGTTACCTGTAATCATTTATAAGACATAATAATAATGAAAATGGACTTATTCATAGTCCATTTTTTGATTGGGATATCTATGCGTTTTTAACGCATTAAGTAAAAAAATATTTTATACTATAAATAGGTGATAACAATGAGTAAAAAATTTGAATTAGGAATTACAACATTTGCTGAGATAATGGAGAATCCTGAAACAGGTGAAACGTTGTCATATGATGAACGTATTCGTCAAGTAGTTGAAGAAATCGAATTTGCAGATCAACTTGGCTTAGGTTATTTTGGTGTTGGTGAACATCATCGAAAAGATTTTGCATCAAGTGCACCACATATCATATTGGCCGCAGCTGCAAGAAATACAGAGAATATCACACTAGGTAGTGCAGTCACTGTGTTAAGTAGTGATGATCCTGTGCGAGTTTACCAAAACTTTGCGACAATTAATGCAATTAGCAAAGGTCGGGCTGAAATTTTAGCAGGACGAGGATCATTTACGGAATCGTTTCCATTGTTTGGATATGATTTAAGTGATTATGATGAGTTATATAAGGAAAAACTTAATTTATTAATAAATATTAGAGATAATGAAGTAGTCAGTCATGAGGGTAACTTAAGACCATCAATTGATGACTTGGGTGTATATCCTAGACCGAGTGACCCATTAACAATTGCACTTGCATCTGGCGGATCACGGGGTAGTGTTGTACGTGCTGCACGATTGGGATTACCATTATTTCTAGCTATTATTGGGGGAGAACCTATGCGCTTTAAACCACTTGTCGATTTATATGATAAGGTTTATGAAGCGGAAGGCCATGATCCAGAGAAGCGGTTTGTCTCAATTCATTCCCATGGATATATCACAGAAGATAAAGAACAAGCATTTGAAGAATACTTTCCTTCGATAGAACCTATGATGTCACGCATTGGAAAAGAACGTGGATGGGGACCGTATACAAAACAAGTCTACAATCATGCTTTGAGTATGGATGGTGCACTATATGTAGGTGATCCTGAGTATGTAGCAAAAAAAATTCAGTATCTTAAGGATAATATGAATATCGATCGATTCGCCTTGCATGTACCTGTAGGATATATGGATCACGATAAAGTATTAAAAACAATCGAACTATTAGCAACAGAAGTGAAAGAGAAACTAAAATAAAAATAAACGCCTTGTACAGTAAATGTACAGGCGTTTTTTTACAATTGGTTTACTTTATCATAGTTGATTTCATCTACAGATGTCTTAACCTTTGCGACCACTTTGACAATGAATTTTTCGAACATATTCATATCATCAATTTTAAATGCACCACCAACATGTTCAAATCGTAATGATTTTGTTGCAGCATCACTGAAGTTGTGTTCTTTAACCTCATCAAGTCCCTCATGATTCATTCCTGATAAAAAGACCACTGTTTTTTTGGTTTTAAGGGTATCTAAATGTTGTTCAATCCATTGTTTAATGTGTTTATTAACACGTCCAGCATAAACAGGTGTTCCAATATAGATAGAGTCATATTGGCCTAAACTGAGATTGGCACATTCTTTAATATGGAACATATCTCCTTCATGATTATTGTGAATCATTTGAGCACATTGTTTAGTGGTTCCATGTTTACTTGCATAAACAATAAGTGATTTCATTTACTTCACCTCCAATGCGTTAGACACGGCTAGTTTAATAACGTGTGATGATGTAGTTGCGCCACTTATCGCATCAACATCGATTTTCTTTTGATGAATCATATCGTCAATAATAAACTCTGCATCTTGACCTCGCGTTGTAATATGTTCAATAATGTCGATATTAGTTATGTTTCCATCATTGATTGTGACAATGACTTTAGCACCAAGTTGATCCTCTTTGTAATAATAGCTACCTATATAGTCACCATCTTCATATGTTGAAAGATTATAGTCATTGATTGGTAATGCTCGAATCTCACGCATATTTTGCGATAGAGTAATAGCGATTGTTGCACCGAAAATTGTAAAAATAACGACAAAAATTATTCCGGCTCTAATAATAAGTTTTTTCATCTTTCTTCTCCTGTTAATAGTCGTATTTCTTGTTCGATTTGATGATAATAGTATGTTGCATCTAATGATGAGCGTTCATGAATGATGAACATTAGTTTCCCGTGCATTGATGAGGACAATAACTCAAATGTATCATCAAGTGATGTTATGAATGTGTTTTGATCGCACTGAGCTAATAATTCTCTCATAAAGATGGCAGGTTTTGGGACTAAATCTTTTGCAACTTCTTTAGGCACATCACCGAACTTATTAATAAAAATAAGTTTAAAAATATTTGGGTGTTCAACCATATAAGTAAAATATTCTTTAGCGTAGTGAATTAATACAATTGGATTACGCTGAGACATATCAACTTTATCTATGATTTTATCGTGGCATGTTTGTAAGTAATCAACAGCAGTATAGGTTAAGAGTGCATTAACATCCGAAAAGTAGTTGTAAAGTGTTGCATAACTAAACCCAGCTAAATCAGCTACTTTTCTAACACTGATCGCATCGACACCTTCTTGTTCAATAATCGTCTTTGCTGCATCAATAAAATATTGTCGATTTCGTTCTTTTCTTTTTGATTTCATAGACCCTCCATTAACAATGTTCATATAATTAACACTGTTAATATATCATGATAAATACCAATTGTCAAGCGTATTTTAACAAAAAAAAGAACCTGAGTAGGTTCTTAGTTTTCTTCGTTGAGACTATGTGATAACTGTGAGTAAGCAACTGTATCGAATACAGCTCTGAATAACATCATCAATATGACCAGCACTGCTGTTAGTATCCACATCCATATAGGACGATAATATAATAATAGAAGGCCTAATCCAATATCTGTAATAAGTCCAAGAAACATTTTCTTTTGGAAAGGATAGCCTCTAATTAAGTAGGGATAGGCTTTAACAAACAAGGCTACAATAATTACGAATACATAAGGATAAAAAGTTATCTTGAATGCAATCATAAATATACTTGTTAGGATTCCCGGAATTAATAATGGCAAGATAGCCAGTTTGCTCAGTAATGCTTGTTTTAAGTACTTTTGATCAATATTCATTTATATCACCTACATACATTATACAAAAACATAGATGTTGAGTCATGCTTAACACGCTCAAATGTTGAAATGAATAGTGAGAATGGTATACTATAAGTAGGTGATGCTATGGACAAGAAGTATAAAAGCTATAAACGTATTCATCGCTATCAATATGAGAGTGATGTTGAAAAAGGTAAAATAAAACAAAATAAAAGATCATTAAAAAAGAGTCGAAAGAAGGCAAAAAATATTCTTGATAATTATGTTCAAGAAGGGTTTGATGAGAAACTTTATGATGCTTACTTAGATCAAACACATCAAGAACATAAACATTATCAAAACCATAAGGAACATAAAAATCGACTCAAGGCAATAAAAGATGAGATTGATTGAGGTGATAAAATGACAAAAAAATATGTGTTAACCGGTCGTGTTCAAGGTGTTGGGATGCGTTTTTTCATCCGTCAAACAGCCAGACGATTAGGGATTAAAGGTAGTGTTAAAAATCTATCCAATGGGAAAGTTGAGTGTATTGCTCAAGCTGATCAAAAAACACTAAATGCGTTTGAGGATAAAGTTAAAAAAGAATCCCCAGGAGAGATTTATGACTTTGAATCTGAGATACTTTCTGATGATACCACATACCGTAAGTTTAAAGTACGATTTTAGGCAGTATGTACTGCCTTTTTTTATTGGGTTACATTTCTTATCTGACCACCTGAAAATTTAAATGTCTGTATGTTTAAAAGTGACAGTTATCATGTTATAATGACTATACATTAATAAGGAGTGATTCGATGAATAAAGAACGTTACCAATTAAATAAAGAGTTAGCACAAATGCTTAAAGGTGGCGTCATTATGGACGTTACCAATAAAGAACAAGCAAAGATTGCTGAAGAGGCAGGAGCATGTGCTGTCATGGCTTTAGAACGTATTCCAGCTGATATTCGTGCTGCTGGTGGTGTATCAAGAATGAGCGATCCAAAGCTAATTAAAGAGATACAAGAAGCTGTTAGTATTCCCGTAATGGCAAAAGTGCGGATTGGTCATTTCATGGAAGCGCAAATTTTAGAAGCGTTAGAAATTGATTATATTGATGAATCAGAAGTATTATCACCGGCTGATCCTGTGTATCATATTGATAAAACTGAGTTTGAAGTTCCATTTGTATGCGGGGCAAAAAACTTAGGAGAAGCATTACGCCGTATTGAAGAAGGAGCATCAATGATTCGTACAAAAGGTGAACCAGGAACGGGTGATGTTATTCAAGCTGTTACCCATATGCGGATGATTCAAAAAGAGATGCGCATTGTACAATCATTAAGACCAGATGAGTTATATGAAAAAGCTAAAGAACTTCAAGTGCCATATCCGCTATTACAATATGTTTATGAACATGGTAAATTACCTGTTGTAAACTTTGCAGCAGGTGGAGTCGCAACACCAGCTGATGCTGCACTTATGATGCAACTCGGTGCAGAAGGTGTCTTTGTTGGATCGGGAATCTTTAAATCAGGTGATCCGAAAAAACGCGCACGAGCAATTGTAAAAGCAGTTACCAATTATGATGATCCAAAAATGTTAGCAGAGTTATCAGAGGATTTAGGTGAAGCAATGGTCGGTATAAATGAGGATGAAATCAACTTAATGATGGCCAAACGTGGAGAATAACCAATGAGAATTGGCATCCTCGCATTACAAGGTGCATTTGTAGAACATGCACAAAAACTAAAAGATTTAGGCGTCGACTCATTTGAAATCCGAAAGCTAGATGGGCTGAAACAGCCAATGGATGGATTGATCATCCCTGGTGGAGAAAGCACCACGATGTATAAGTTATTGGTAGAATTAGATATG
>JAASSV010000038.1 GCA_021767685.1 Caryophanales bacterium
ATATTATAAAAAATGGAGTAAAGAAGGGGTAACATGACAAACATATTACGACTATTTAAATATCCGCTTCAATACAAGTTAAATGTATTTGTAGGATTATTGGCCATGTTGGTACAAACAACCGTAGGGTTTGTTGTACCATTATTAATGATTGACATTATTGATGTAGCGATACCATCAAATGATATGACCTTATTAACTCGTACGGGTTTATTAATGATTGGTGTTGCGTTTATCGGACTATTAACGGGCTATATTAATACATATAACTCGCAAAAAGTAGCTGTCTATGCAACTGCTGATTTAAGAGAGACACTCTTTGCAAAGATACAACGACTAAGTTTTAGGAATATTGACGACCTTAAAACGAGTCGTCTTATCACGACGTCTACAAATGACGTTGTTCGGATGCAGCAATTTTTCCAAATGTTATTGCGAATTATTGTAAGAGCACCATTGATGATTGGGATTGGTTTGTTTATGGCTTTGTCCACAAGTGTCAGGCTTTCAAATGTCTTTTTAGTATCAATACCATTATTGATTATCTCAATAATTGTTATTATGTTGCTTGCGTTTCCATTATTCAGCAAAGTTCAAAAAACGGTAGATAATCTAAATAAAGTATCACTTGAAACAACAAAATCACCACGGGTAATAAAATCATTTGTTACCATGGATTATGAAAATGATCGCTTTACTGAAGTCAATGAATCGTATCGTGACATAAATACAAAAGCAGAAAGAATTATGGCGGCAGCAGAGCCAATCATGATTTTCATCTTTACATCGACATTAGCTGGTATTTTGTTTTTAGGAGCCTATTATTTTAATCAAGGATATTTAATCAACATGATTGACGGGGAACAACTTCCCGCAGTAGGTGTTATGGTAGCGTTTAATAATTACAGTATGCAAATTTTATTTGGATTACTGATGTTTGCGATGATGATGATTTTTATTTCACGCGCTATTGTAAGTGCTAATCGTATTGTTGAAGTGCTTGATACAGAAATTGATTTAACAGACTGTAGTGATTGTGTAACTGAGTTCGATATGAAAGGTAAAATCACCTTTAATGATGTCACTTTTGGATATGGTAATAATGGGAATAATGTATTACATGATATCTCATTTACCATAAATGCTGGTGAAACTGTCGGTATTATCGGATCAACAGGAAGTGGTAAGTCAAGTTTAATTCAACTCATTCCCCGTCTTTATGATCCTAAAGAAGGCACAATTTTAATAGATGATGTTAATATTAAAAATATTGCACTTGATACATTACGTTCACAAATCAGTGTTGTTACCCAAAAAGCAACTGTCTTTAGTGGTAGTATCGCAACAAACATGCTGCAAGGAAAACGCGATGCCTCGATTACGGATTTAAAAGAAGCCTCTAAAAAAGCAAATGCCTTTGAGTTTATTACCGATTACGACGATTATTTTAATCATCATGTTGAACAAGAAGGTGCTAATTTAAGTGGTGGACAAAAACAACGTTTAAGTTTAGCAAGAGCATTTATCAAAGATCCCAAAATTCTAATATTAGATGACTCAACTAGCGCAGTAGATGCCAAAAGTGAAGCATCGATACTCGATGCGATATCTAATTTAAGTGAACAGATGACAACACTCGTTATCGCTCAAAAAATATCAACGATTAAAGATATGGATAGGATTCTTGTTTTAGATAATAAAGGACAGATTGATGGCTTCGATACTCATGATCAGTTACTCAAGACATCAGAGGTCTATCAAGAAATTGCCTTATCTCAATTAGGAGGTGATGGTAATGTCAAATCAATCTAACAATACTCATGATCCTTATCATAATGTGGATCACAAGAAAACAATACTATCTCACTCACAGGTAAAAGAACGCAATGAAGCAATGCGAGACTATTCTAAACACTTAAATAAACGCGTAGGTGGCGGTCGTTTTGGTGTTTATCTTGGTTCTCATGCTCAAGACCGAATGGGAACGGTTAAACGTATATGGCGATATTTAGGACATTATCGTGCAGGATTAGTCATCGTTGCTATTGCCATAATGATCACAAGTATACTTGCGATATTTGTGCCCTGGTTATTCGCATATGCAATCGATAATTATATTTTAGAAAAGGATTTTGTTGGAGCTTACCGCATTGGTGCTTATATCGTAATTGTTGGTTTGTTAAATGGTATTGTTCGTTACTTTGGACGATATTTATTAACGGTCATATCACAACAAACAGTAGCCAAGATACGACAAGATGCCTTTGATAATCTTCAAAACTTACCGGTTTCTTATTATGATACCAATCAACCAGGTACCATTGTGTCGCGGATTACAAATGATGTTGATTTAATTAGCAACTCATTATCACAAGTTGTAAGTCAATTAATTGCATCTTTTATCACATTAATTGGATCACTTATCATGATGTTTGTTGTTAACTGGGCATTAGCTCTCGTCGCGCTAGTGTTTGTGCCTGTGATGGTTGTGTTTACAATGGCCATTGGAAAACGGACAAAAAAAGAGTTCACTTCCCAACAAAAACATCTTGGAAACTTAAATAGCATTATTGAAGAAAGTATTTCAGGGCTAGACAATATAAAACTGTACTCACTAGAAGAAAACGTGAAAGAGGAGTTTTATGAAACTAATGGTAAACTTCGTCATGCAAGCTTTCGTGCTCAGTTAATGGCAGGTCTTGTTATGCCGACCATCAATTTTATGAACAACTTGATTTACGTTATGATCGTTTTTGTCGGTGGCCTATTAAAAGTATCTGGTCGTATCGCTGTTACGATCGGAGACATTTCAGCAGTTACCCAATATGCTCGTCAGTTTGTTCAACCTATTTCAAACCTTGCACAACTCTTCGGAACACTACAACAAGGTATTGCCGGAGCGGAACGTGTCTTTGAGTTAATTGATGAAACCGATGAATATGTCAATGATGGAGAAGAAGACGTTACACACTTAAAAGGACATATTGTCTTTGATGATGTCACCTTTGGGTATGATGAAACACCAGTATTACATAATGTATCTTTCGATGCCCATGAAGGTAAAGTAACGGCTATCGTAGGACCTACAGGTAGTGGTAAAACAACAATAATCAACTTATTTAATCGCTTTTATGATATTAACAATGGTGAAATAACCATTGATGGGAAGCCGATTAATACATTGAAAAAAGATCCGTTTAGACAACGTGTAGGGGTTGTATTACAAGATACATCATTATTTAGTGGAACGGTCTATGAAAACATTGCTTATGGTAATCATGAAGCAGATAAAGACGCTGTCATTGAAGCTAGCAAGTTAGCTAATGCACATGATTTCATCATGAAATTACCAAAAGGTTATGACACTGTTGTTCGTGAAGGTGGTAAAAACTTTAGTCATGGAGAACGTCAGTTAATCTCAATCGCAAGAACAATATTGAGTGATCCAGATATCTTAATCCTTGATGAAGCAACCAGTAATGTTGATACACGGACAGAGTTTAAGATTCAACACAGTATGCGTAATCTAATGGCTAACCGGACAAGTTTTGTTATTGCCCATAGACTTCAAACAATTCGTGATGCAGATCAAATATTAGTTCTTAAAGATGGACATCTTATTGAAGCGGGACACCATGATGACCTATTAAAACGTAAAGGTTTCTATCATGATTTATATACAACTCAGTTTAAAGATTTAGTAATCGAGTAAAGAGTTTAACTCCTTACTTCTTTCCCGTTGCACATCACATGAGCAAGTGGTATAATAAGGAAAAAGATTGAGGAGTAAATTATGAGAAGATTTGGAGATCGCAGCGATGGAAGAAAATTACGGAATGTCAATCCTTTTTTTCGAGTAATTCCCCACTTGATGCCCGAGAGAAATGATGCACAAGTTTTTTTTGAATCACAAATAGATGTAGAAGAGACACACAATGTCATTCGTGAACTGAGAAAAGAAGGGTATAAAGTGGGATTTTTACATGTGGTAATTGCAGCTATTGTAAGAACCATATCCCAACGTCCAAAGATCAATCGTTTTGTTAGAGGAAAAAAAACGTATGCCCGTAATGACATATCGATATCATTTGCTTTGAAACGTAATTTGGATGATGATGGGGAAGAAACAACCGTTAAAGTTGTCTTTGATCCCAAAGACACCCTCTATGATGTCGTGGATAAAGTAAATAGTACCGTTGAAGAAAACAAAGATGAAAATGCCAATAATGACACCGATAAGGCCGCTAAGTTTTTTAATATGTTGCCAAATTTTATTTTAGGTTTTGTTATGGGGTTAATTAAGTTTCTCGATAATCGAGGACGATTACCTAAGTTTTTAATTAAGCTAAGCCCTTTTCATTCGAGTGTATTTGTCACAGACTTAGGCTCACTTAAAATAGATCCCATTTATCATCATATCTATAATTTTGGAACCAACTCAGTTTTTGTTGCGTTTGGTATAAAGCGAAAAGAACATGTTGTTAATAATGATATGGAAATTGAGAAACGGAAAAAGATGAATTTAAAGATAGTTGCGGATGAACGAATTGTTGATGGATTCTATTTTGCCAAAAGCTTAAGACTTTCTGAAAAATATATGGAAAACCCTCGTTTGCTTTTAGATGAGCCAAAAGCAGTTTTTGAAGATGATGAAATTTAATCTAAATAAACCCTTTACATTCTAAATAAGATGTGCTAGTATTATATAGGTTAACAAAAAAACAGACGAAAGAGGTGATGAAAATGGTTAACAAAATTCGTATTACAACAGCAGGATACAATGCAAAAACTATGTTTTTTGTTATGCAAAAATTCATCACTCATTCGAAGAGAGTCGATCCCTCTATATCTTAGTAACGCCTATATATATACTAAGATATAACTTACTATGGATACGTATACTGTCTTTCATCGATGTGATGAAAGGCAGTTTTTTTATGCGCAAATTAAGAGGTGATTACTATGAATATATTATCAATATCAAAATTAAAAAAAGAATTTAATGGCGAGACATTATTTCAAAATATCTCGTTTGATATAAATAGCAAAAATAAGATAGCATTAATCGGAAAAAATGGTACTGGAAAGTCTACCCTACTCAAAATGATTACGGGTGATCTATTAGTAGATGATGGAGCCATCCATATTAATAAACAAGCCAATATAGGATACTTATCACAATCTGTACTACATGAACCTGACCATACGTTAGAAGAAGAAATGAAAGAAGTCTTTAGATCAGTCATAAGGTTAAAGTCTAAACTAGATGCGTGTGCGCATCAACTAGCTGATAATCCTCATGATGAAACATTACTAGAAGAGTATGCGAAACTTGAAGAACGATATCAATTTCAAGGTGGTTATGAATATCATTATAAGATAGATTATGTGTTATCACAGTTTGGATTTTCTACAGAAGTTTACAACCGGAAAATTAAAACATTTAGTGGAGGCGAAAAAACGCGCATTGCCTTTGCGAAATTATTACTTGAAAATCCGGATTTACTTATTTTGGATGAACCAACCAATCATTTAGATATCGAAATTATTAGTTGGTTAGAAGATTATTTAAACCGATTCGATGGAGCGTTGTTAATTGTTACTCATGATAAATACTTTATTAATAAGGTATGTGACCAAATTGTTGAGATTGATCATAATACCTCACATATCTATTATGGTAGCTATGAACAATATGAAGAAGAAAAACTGAAGCGTTATGAATTACAATTAAAACGTTATGAGCAACAACAAAAAGAAATTGCCCATCTCCAAAGTTTTATTGACCGATTCAGATACAACGCTAAACGTGCTTCTCTAGCAAAAGACCGTGCCAAGAAATTGGAACGCATGGATCGGATTGACCCACCTAAGCAAAGCAAACGAAAAGTCTCTATGGAGTTAACAGGAAAGCGCGCGACAACAGATGTTGTCTTAGAGGCTGAAAACCTATCGATTGGGTATCCTGATAATACATTACTAAAGAATATTTCTTTTCAAATGAGAGGCTATGAAAAACTAGGTATTGTTGGTCCGAATGGAACAGGGAAAACAACACTGATAAACGTCATAAGAAACAGACTCAAACCGAAATCAGGAAGAATAAAGTTTTTACGACGTTATCGCATAGGGTATTTTGATCAGAATCAAAGCACATTGCATCATTCAAAAACAATCTTTGAAGAGATTCATGATTTACATCCTATGTTTACACATTATGATGTCAGAACGTATGCAGCGAGATTTTTATTCTTTAATGATGATTTGGAAAAACCTATTAGTGTGTTAAGTGGTGGTGAAAAAGTTCGTTTACAATTATTGCTGTTAATGCTTGAAAAACCAGACTTACTCATACTCGATGAGCCAACCAACCATTTAGACATTGATACAAAAGATATTATTGAAGACGTTATTGATCAATTTGAAGGGCCTGTATTATTTGTGTCCCATGATCGATACTTTATCAATCGTATTGCAACCCGAATTGTTTATTTATCTCATGATCAATATTACGTACATGACGGTGACTTTGACTCTTTCTATAATCAGTATTTAGCAGAAACAAAAAAGCGTAAAAACGGAAGACAAAGATCAAAAAACGAAACGTCTCACTCGCAGAACAAACATGAAGATTTAAAAACAATTGAACACAAGATTCACACCCTCGAACAGGAGTTAGAGAAGTTAAAAGAAGCTTCATTTGATGAAGCGAATTACTTAGATCCTGAGAAGGGCTTAACCATACAAACAAAAATGACTAATATTCAAAAAGAGATTAAACAACTTGAACAATCTTATTTTGACATCTTAGAGCAGACAGAAGAAGAGGTGTAACCGATGAAACGACTTAAACAAGTACTAAAATGGATTTATGGCTATAAGAAAATATATGCCTTTACCGTGGTGTTATTAATTGCATTACAATATTTCAGAACCCTAACACCATTATTTTTAACCCACATTATCGATACGACGTTTGGTGATGAACCTAGTGCCTTACCAGACTTCATTACCGTCTTATTTAAAGGGGATACAATCGAAGAAAAACTTCTTGTTATCGCTTTGGTTTATGTACTCTATACATTATTTAGAGTGACATTAATCTTTATTAGACGGTTTATCAATGCGAAGTTTACGGAGAACGTTGCGTATAATATGCGCAACACGTTATACACGCATTTACAAGACCTATCATTCACATATCATTCACATGCTGAAACAGGTGATTTGATTCAACGCTGTACAACAGATGTTGAAACATTCCGCGTTTTCATCGGTGAACAAATGATTGAAATTTTCCGACTATTTTTCTTAGTCGCCTTAACAATTTATCAAATGTCACGTGTGAATGTAACAATGACACTATTCTCAGTTATTATCACGCCACTCATCTTCATTACCGCATTAATATACTTCTCGTTTGTTAAGAAGATATTCCGCCGTGTTGAAGATGCAGAAGCGAAAATGACAACCACATTACAAGAGAGTGTAACAGGAATTCGTGTGGTAAAAGCATTTGCGAATGAACAATTTGAAATTAATCAATTTGATGAAAAAAGCAAAGTATACTTAAAAGAAGATTTCCATTTACTCAAATTAATGGCATTCTTCTGGAGTGGTACAGACTTCATCATCTTTATTCAGTATGCCATCACACTATCTGTTGGTATCTACTTAGTAAGTATCGGTAGTTTAACGATTGGTGGCTATGTGGCCTTCTTAACATTCATTGGTATGATTGTTTGGCCAATGCGACAGTTAGGACGTATTGTTGGTGAGTTTGGTAAAACAACTGTAGCATTGGATCGAATCGATGAAATCATGGATCATCCATCAGAACACAAAGATGACTCACAGAACACAACACCAATTAATGGACATATTGAGTTTAAAGATGTCCACTTCCAGTTTGACGATGATAATAAACCATTACTTAAAGGAATTTCATTTGATGCTAAACGTGGTGAAAGTATTGCTATTATTGGCCGGACAGGTAGTGGAAAGTCAACCTTAATTAACTTATTAGTAAGACTTCTTGAAGTCACTGACGGAGAAATCTTAGTTGATGGTGTTCCGATTGATCAAGTCAACAAAAAGCACTTGAGAAAGAATATTGGAATTATTATGCAAGAACCATTCTTATACAGTCGTTCTGTTTATGATAATATCGGTATTATGGATCAAAAAGCACCAGAAGAAAAGGTTTATAAAGCTGCAAGCATTGCCGCTCTTCATGACGA
>JAASSV010000002.1 GCA_021767685.1 Caryophanales bacterium
CAAAGTTGCAGATCTACAAAATAAAGGATCTGCCCTTGCAGGAGCTAGTATTGCAGCTGCATTCTTACAAAACTTTGTTGAAGACGATACAGCATGGATTCACTTAGATATTGCTGGAACATCTTCAACGAAAAAAGAAGCGACAGGTGTAATGGTGAAAAGTTTCATTGAATTATTTGCATAATAAAAAGTCTAAGCTTGGTGCTTAGCCTTTTTTTGTTTATAGATTTTCTTGAATTTTTTCAACAAGAGAATTGAATGTTTCAGTAGAAATCTTACCATAGTTATTTTCTGTTTTTAAGACCATACCATCATCTTCATATCGAGGAATGAGATGGACGTGAAAGTGAAAGACACTCTGTAATGGCTCATCATTGTTATTTACAATATTAAGCCCAATTGGATTAAAGGCATCACGTAATGCTCGAGCAATTTTTGGCACAACAGAAAATACGTGATTTATGGTTTCTGGATCCGTTTCATATACATTCTTAACATGCTTTTTAGGAATGATTAATGTGTGTCCTTTTGTTCCTTGTGTGATATCTAGAAAAGCCCGAACATAATCATCCTCATAAATAGTGTAGGAAGGAATTTCTCCTTGATCAATTTTACAAAAAATACATTCATTTTCCATAACTTATCTCTCCTTCTATTAGTTGTAATACACGAAATATATCTGACATATCTTTAAGCATAAAATCGGGATCTACCATCATTAAATGGGCACTACCTTTAAATGACCAAGCCACACCAGCACTGTATATACCTGCATTTTTACCGGCTAGAATATCACCTTGATTATCACCAATCATAATCGCTTCTTTAACATCACCGAGTTCATTTAAGACAGTATTAACAGCGTCTTCATGTGGTTTTGGATTATCCACATCATCCCATCCAACAAAAACGTCAAAATAGTCTGATAATCCAGTTTCCACAAAACTTGGCCAAGCTGCTTCTCGCGTTTTAGATGTTAAAATAGCTAATCGATAGCCGTTTTCTTTTAGTTTCTTAACGGTATCTATTACACCAGGATATAACTCATGTCCATTAGCCTCATATTTTCGATAAAATGAACGGTAAGTATCAATCATTTCTTGAATGAGAAAAGGATCTTTCGTATAATTTGCTAATGTTTCATCTAACGGAGGTCCAATAAAGGTCTTTATTGTATCTAAATCTAAATCAATATCAGGAAAATGTTGTTTAAAGGTTCCTTTAAAACTTTTTACGATAATATCGTTTGTATTTACTAGTGTACCATCTAAATCATAGATGATAGTATCAATTTTTGCCATAAAAATCACCTAGTTGTATTGTAACATAAAATCATTTTTTCTTTGATATAAATTGCTTTTTTACAAAAAGATTGTAAAATAGAGTACGTTAGGAGTGATACAATGTCAACAATTATTAAGGAATTAACAGCAAAAGTTAAAGGACAAGGAATTAAAGTTGTCTTTCCAGAATCTAATGATGAACGGATTTTAAAAGCAGCAGAACGGTTAAGTCAAGAAGACATTTTAACACCGGTCTTGATAAAGACAAAAGATGGGATAGACACAGCATTTGATTTAAGTAAATGTGAGGTCATCGACCCTACTGATTATGATCAGTTTGATGATATGGTTGAGGCATTTGTTGAAAGAAGAAAAGGTAAAAACACTAAAGAAGAAGCTTTAGAGTTACTTAAAAACGAAAATTATTTTGGAACCATGCTCGTTTATATGGGTAAAGCACAAGGCTTGGTAAGTGGTGCAGCGCATTCTACAGGAGAAACTGTATTACCAGCGTTACAAATCATTAAGACAAAGCCAGGTGTGTCGCGTACATTTGGATACTTTTTAATGGTTCGAGATGATGCCAAGTACATCTTTGGAGACTGTGCAATCAATCCAAACCCAACGGCTGATAATTTAGCTGAATTTGCGATAGAATCGGCTAAAGCAGCAGAAATGTTTGGAATTTCACCTAAAGTTGCCATGTTATCATTTTCTACAAATGGTAGTGCGGACACTGAAGAAAGTCAAAAAGTTAAACAAGCAGTTAAGTTAGCTCAAGCTAAAGACTCAGGGTATTTAATTGATGGAGAGATGCAGTTTGATGCAGCATTTGTTCCAAGCGTAGGAAAGAAAAAATATCCAAGTTCAGATGTTGCAGGTCAAGCAAACACATTTATATTCCCGGATTTAAACAGTGGGAACATAGGATATAAAATAGCTCAACGATTAGGAAACTTTGAAGCAATGGGACCTATCTTAGCAGGGCTGAATCAGCCTGTTAATGATTTAAGTCGTGGATGCGACGCTGAGGATGCATATAATACAGCTATTATTACTGCAGCACAAACATTAACAAAATAACATTTAGCACCTTAAATTAAGGTGCTTTTTTATTACAATATGAGTGTTTTCCTAACACCATAGGTATGGTATAATAAAATTACGGAAGTTAGGTGATCACATGAAACAGTGTACAGTGATATATAATCCAGTCAGTGGAAAAAAACAATTTGAGCAAGAATTGGATTATGTTAAATCACAATTGCATGAACAGGGATACGACGTAATAATTGAAAAAACCTCACGGCAGAAGCATGCTATACAATTAGCTAAAGAATCATGTCAACGACGAGATGATTTGATGGTTATTTCAGGTGGAGATGGGACCTTCCATGAGTGTTTAAATGGGATAGATCAATCGGATTATCACCCTAAAATAGGGTATATTCCAACAGGAACTGCTTGTGATGTAGCAAACACATTGAGAATACCAAAAGATGTGAAAAAAGCATTAGATATTATATTTCGTGGAAACTATGTCAAGATGGACTACGCAAAAAGTAATAAAGGATGTTTTATTTACGTTTCAGCTATTGGTACCTATGTTGATATTTCTTATGTGACGGATTCAAAATTAAAAAAATATCTTGGCTACTTAGCCTACATAATTACAGGAATTAAAGAATTCTTTACAATACCAATGATCAAAGCAAAAATCGAACATGATCATGGCTTTTTAAGAGGGTATTTTTCTCTCATTTTGGTTGTTAACTCAAAACGCGTAGCCGGGTTTAACATTGTGAAAAAACCAATATTAGATGATGGAAAAGTAGATATTGTATTATACCGCTATGTCCCTTTGTTAAATAATTTAATCTATTTTATATCTTTTGTTATTGGGCCAAAATTTTTACCGGGTGTAAAAAAAATTAGGACATCAAAAGCTAAAATATATACAGATCATCCCCATAAGTGGAATATGGATGGGGAAGAAGCTAATTCAGGAAACTTAAGTTTAACTGTTAAGAAACAACAAATTGAAGTATTTGTTGATGAAAGCATACAAAAACGATATTTTAAGGAGCAATGATGATGGAGTACCGCAAAATTAAAATTGAGAATCAGGAAAAAGACGTTTCATTATTAGGGTTCGGCTGTATGAGATTTCCTCTAAAAGATGGAGAGATTGATAAAGTAGAGTCGAAAAAAATGATGGATTACGCCATAAAACACGGCGTTAATTATATTGATACTGCTTACCCTTACCATGGAGGCAAGAGCGAGTTATTTGTTAAAGAAGTGATTAAAGAATATGATCGTGAATCTTTTTATCTCGCAGATAAGTTACCGTTATGGGAATGTGAAACAGAAGAAGATGTTGATAAAATATTCCACGAACAGTTAGATAAGTGTGGTGTTGATTACTTTGACTTTTATCTTATTCATGCCGTGAATAAAGATAGGCTAAAGAAAACAAAAGACCTCAATGTTCTAAAACACCTTGAAACATATCGAAAAGAAGGTAAAATTCGCAACATCGGTTTTAGTTTTCATGATGATTTAAAAACATTTAAACAATGGGTTGATCTCTATGATTGGGATTTTTGTCAGATTCAGTTAAACTATATGGATATCCACCACCAACAAGGCATCAGAGGATATAAGATATTAGCAGAAAAAGATATACCAGTCATTGTTATGGAACCTGTTAAAGGTGGCAATCTCGTTAATTTTAATGATGAAATTGCAGATGAATTTCACAAACTAGATCCAAATAAATCTATTGTATCATGGGCGTTTCGCTGGGTCGGAACATTATCGAATGTAAAAGTTATATTAAGTGGTATGTCAACAATGGAACATGTTAAAGAAAACGTCAAAACATTCTCTCCATTTGTACCGTTAACTGAAACTGAGCAAGACAAAATCAAAGAAATTCGCCAAAAAATATTGTCTTATTCAGAAGTTGATTGTACATCATGTAACTATTGTATGCCATGTCCACATGGTGTTAATATTCCTGGCAATTTCCGTGTGTTTAACGGTCATGCCATGTATCATAATGACAAGCATACCTCTTGGCAAATCAGTAATTTAGATAACAAAGATGCGTTTGCGGATGCGTGTATAGAGTGTAATGAATGTTTACCAAAATGTCCACAAAATATTGCCATTCCAACTGAATTAAGTCGTTTTGACAATTATGCGAAAGATAATGGACTTACAAAATAAACATATAAACGAGGTTGTGGTGGTTGAAGGCTATCACGACCTTGCGCGTATTAAGGCTATATACCCTAATACTGATGTAGTTATAACAAACGGCAGTGAAGTTAGCCAAACAACCTTAGAGGAGTTAAAACAATTAAACAATCAACAGGGTTTAATTCTTTTGCTTGATCCTGACATGCAAGGAGAACGGATTAGACGCTTAATTAATGCGTATGTTGGAGAAACAAAACATGCCTTTATCCCTAAACATAAATGTATTAGTAAGAATAAGAAAAAAGTAGGCATTGAACATGCCAAAGATGAGGATATTATTAACGCGTTAGAACACGTTCGGAAGAGTTCTATTAAAGACACTAAGACAATCACAATAAAAGACCTTACAAAACTAGGATTAGTAGGTTCTTCAGACGCAAAATCAAAACGACAGTACTTAGCAGATTATTTTCATATAGGCCCTGCTAATGCTAAGACGTTCTGTAAAAAACTAAACATGTTTAATATTACACTAGAAGACATTACACACGCATTAGAGGTGAAATAATGAGTAAAATTGGGCGCGCAAGTCGCATTTCAGAAATTATTAAAGATAAATCATTTTACATAAAAAAGAAGTATGGACAAAACTTCTTAGTTGATCAAAATATATTAGAAAAAATAGTCTCCTCAGCAGAGATTACTGAAAACACATTAGTTGTTGAAATTGGTCCAGGCTTTGGAAGTTTAACAGAACACTTGCTAGACCGAGCAAAACACGTTTTAGCTTATGAGATAGATGAGGAATTGATTGAGTTTCTATCAGAAACGTTTGAAAGCGACCCATTAACAATTATTCATGATGATGTATTAAACAGAGACATAGACAAGGATATCGAACAATTAGACACTGCATTTGATCAGATTATCTTAGTTGCAAACTTACCCTACTATATTACAACGCCAGTCATCATGAAAGTACTAGAACAAACAACATCAGTTGAACGTCTTATTGTCATGATGCAGCACGAAGTTGCGATGCGTATGACGTCTGATCCAAAAACCAAAGATTATAATTCATTATCTATTGCCATCCAATATCGTGCAAAAGCAGAATACTTATTTAAAGTACCTAGAACCGTATTTATCCCTAAACCAAATGTGGATAGTGCCATTATATCGTTAACAATGAAAGAAAATCGAGCCTTACCAGAAGACCGAGAAGAATTTTTCTTTAGACTTATCAAAGCCAGCTTTAAACAACGCAGAAAAACACTTTATAATAATTTAAAGGGCTTTGATGATATAGATAAAGAGACTATTAAAGACGTTATTGAATCATTAGGGTTAAAACCAACGGTAAGAGCAGAAGCGTTAGATATTGAAGATTTTATAGCGTTAACCAATACATTAATCGATAATCAATAGTGAGGTGAGTGTCATTAAAGAAAAAGCCTATGCTAAAGTGAATTTATATTTAGACGTTCTTGGTAAATTAGACAATGGCTATCATAATTTAGAAATGGTGATGGCTCCTTTAAACCTGCATGATACGTTGACATTTAAAAAGCGTAAAGATGGTGTGATTGAGTTAATCACATCTGATGGTATAACAGATGACATCGAAGATAATTTGGTATATCAAGTCGCAGACTTTCTTCAAGAACAGTATCATATCAAAAATGGTGTTACGATTACACTTGAGAAGAATATTCCGATTGGTGCAGGCCTAGGTGGAGGCAGTGCAGATGCCGCGGCGACGTTACGTGCGTTAAACAAACTCTGGAAACTTAAGCTAACACAAGAAGAATTAGCTCAAATTGGAAAGAGATTTGGTGCGGATATCCCATATTGTATTTATAATAAGATTTGTATCGCTAGAGGTGTTGGAGATGAACTGGTATTTCTAGATAATAAATTGAATTTTCATGTATTATTAGTCTATCCAAACATTCATATGAGCACAAAAGAGGTATATGAAAATGTGACAATTGACACATTGCCATCAAAAAAAATTACGCGGATGACAGAAGCCGTATATAACAGAAACTTTGCTTTGTTAACACAAGAGTTGTATAATGCTTTAGAAATGTCTGCATTTGACATAAGCCCCAAACTAAAGGAAATAAAGACTCAAATTGAACAGTGGGGAGTTGAAGGTGTCCTCATGAGTGGCTCAGGATCTACTATTTTTGTCTTAACAGAAGATACTCAAAAATTAGCCGATATCGAGAAAGTTTTTGCGGATAAATATCAAACATTTATGACTAAAATCAAATAGCGGCGCGCTAAACTGCGAAAAATAAATTGCAACCCCCCTTTACATGTGATATAATTGTACTAGGATGTAGACAAAAGACAAGTGTGAGGTGGAGAAATGGAAATTACAGATGTTAGAGTCAAAAAGTTTAACGGACAAAGTCGTTTAAAAGCGATTGCGGCCATAACATTTGATGATTGTTTTGTAGTTCATGAATTACGCATAATCGATGGGAAAGCTGGCCTTTTTGTTGCAATGCCAAGTCGTAAAATGCCGAATGGAGAGTTCAAGGATGTCGCGCATCCAATCAATCAGGAAACGCGCAATCGAATTGAAGCTGTTGTAATTGATGCCTACAATCAAATTGATGATGAAGAAGAGTAGCAAGAAATAGATGTAACTTTTTTAAAGTTACATTTTATTTTTGGACGATTTTTTGTTATAGTAAGTATGGAATAAATTTAATGGAGGTTCTTTAATGGCAACGATTGATGGCCACAAAGTAAAATTATTTAGTTTAACCGCTAATCGAGAATTAGCAGAAGAAATTTCTAGAAAAACTCATATCCCTTTAAGTAAGATCCAATTAGACCGTTTTGCTGATGGAGAAATTGGTGTGAATTTAGAGGAAACTGTGCGCGGACACCATGTCTTTTTAGTCCAACCAACACATGCTCCGGTTAATGAAAATATCATGGAGTTATTAATCACAATTGATGCCATGAAGCGCGCGAGTGCTAAAAATATAAATGTGATTACACCATATTATGGGTATTCACGACAAGATCGTAAATCAAAATCTCGTCAACCTATATCAGCAAAATTAGTGGCTAACCTGTTAGAAACAGCTGGGGCTACAAGGGTCTTAGCAATGGATTTACATGCTGGACAAATTCAAGGTTTCTTTGATATCCCAATTGATAACTTTAGAGCAATGCCAATTATTGTTGATTACTTCTTAAAAAAAGAGTTTAAAGACGATATTGTTATTGTTGCTCCAGACCATGGTGGTGCTGTTCGAGCTAGAAAGATGGCAGATATTATGAACACCGGGGTTGCTATTATTGATAAACGCCGACCGTCACCAAATGTCAGCGAGGTTATGGGAGTTGTTGGTGATGTTAAGGATAAAATTGCAATTATTATTGATGACATAATTGATACAGCAGGAACAATTTCAGGAGCAGCAGATGCCATTTTAGACTTAGGTGCAAAAGAAGTTTATGCTGCTTGTACGCATCCACTATTAAGTGGCCCAGCAGTTGAGCGTATTCAAAAATCAGGATTAAAAGAAGTTGTGTGTACAAACACGATTAAACTACCTGAGGAGAAAAAAATTGATAAAATTGTACAATTATCAGTAGGCGATATGTTTGCACAAGGCGTATTAAATATTATCCACAATAAACCACTAAGTAGTTTATTTGAATATGAACAATATATAACTGTAGATGAAGAATAGTAGACATTGCGCTACTATTTTTTTTTGAGTATGGTATAATAAACGGGAGGTGAGGAATGTGGAATATATTCTATTAGGTTTACTAATTATCACAGTAATATTATTAGCAGTTACTATTGTTTTAATTAGCAAAAACAAACAGCAAGATGTGACAAGCACAATCAAAGATCAAAACAATGAGTTGCTCAATAAGATTATCCGTGAAAATGGGGACATTAAAGTTGAGTTAGCCAACTCAATAGGTAAAAGTTCAAAAGAAAACATAAAAGACTTAAACACGTTTAAAGAAGGTCTTACTGAGGACATTACAAAACGGTTTAATCGTTTAAATGAACAAATAGAAAATAAAATGGATAATATCAATAAAAAAGTTGAAGTGAGGCTTAGTGAAGGGTTTGAAAAAACGAACAAAACCTTTACGAATATTGTTGAACGCCTTAGCAAAATCGATGAAGCACAGAAGAATATTGATAAATTATCGACTGAAGTTGTCTCATTACAAAATATCTTAACAGATAAGAAAACAAGGGGGACATTTGGAGAAGTTCAATTAAATCATATTTTAGAATCTATTTTTGGCGAGAAAAATACGAAAGTATTTGATACACAAGTTACTTTATCAAATGGTAAAAAGGTTGATGCCTTAATTCATTTACCAGAACAGATGGGGAACTTAGCCATAGATTCTAAATTCCCATTAGAAAATTATCAGCGTATGGTGGATAAAGACGCCAGTGATCGTGATAAAGAATTGGCATCAAGAGGATTCAAAAAAGATGTTAAAAAACATATTGATGATATCGCAACTAAATATATTATTCCAACAGAAACAAGTGAACAAGCGATTCTATTTGTCCCTGCAGAAGCGATATTCGCAGAGATTAATGCATATCATCAAGACTTGGTTGATTATGCTCAACGAAAACGGGTATGGATTGCGTCACCAACAACCTTAATGAGTTTATTGACGACAGTTCAAATGATGTTAAGAAATGCTGAAAGAGATAAACATGCTAAAGTGATCCAAGAAGAATTAATTAAGCTCGGTGATGAGTTTAAACGCTATCAAGAGCGCTGGGACAAACTTTCAAGAACCATTGATACTGTCAATAAAGATGTGAAGAACATTCATATCACATCAAATAAGATTGGTAAGAAGTTTAGTGCCATTTCAAATGTTAATATTGAAACAAATGAAAAAATAGATAACAACAATGATTGACAAATAGCCAAAGTTTGTTAATATTAAACTATAAAACGTTGAACGGAGAAGTACATTGTATTCACGTGTTAAGCGAATCTAGGATGGTGAGAGCTAGACCATATCATACAATGGAATAACACCGGAAGTGATAGAAGAATTAAGTAGAACTATCCGTATCTCTGCGTTAAAGAGAGTGAGTGCTAGTATTAGAATTAAGGTGGTACCGCGGAAATTATTTCGTCCTTAAACCGTTGTTTAAGGACGTTTTTATATGAAAAGGAGGAAAGACAATGAAATACACAGTACGCCATTTATTTAAGCAGTATGAAGCATTAGAAGACAAAGAAGTTGAACTTTACGGGTGGGTACGAAATAATCGTGCACAAAAAGAGTTTGGGTTCTTAAACGTTAATGATGGGACATTTTTTGTTACAATACAAGTTGTTTATGAGAGTGCCTTTTTAGAGAATTTTAAAGAGGTACAAAAATATCGTGTTGGGAGCGCTATACGTGCGAAAGGTATCATTGTACTTACTCCTAATCGAAAACAACCTTTTGAAATCAAAGCAAGAGAAGTTGAATTATTAGGGGATTCTCAGGAAGACTATCCAATTCAACCAAAGCGTCATACACGAGAGTTTTTAAGAGAAAATGCTCACTTAAGACCAAGAACGAACTTGTTTACCGCTATGTTTAGAGTGAGAAGTTTACTCTCTCATGCGATTCATTCATTCTATCAAGAGCGTGACTTTATTCATCTAGCGGCCCCTATTATTACGGCAAGTGATGCCGAAGGTGCTGGAGAAACCTTTACTGTCACAACTATGGATCTCAACAATCCACCAAAAACTGATGCTGGAGATATCGATTATAGCCAAGACTTTTTCCAAAAGAAAACAAACCTAACAGTTTCTGGACAACTAGAAGCAGAAGCATTTGCGTTAGCCTTTAGAAATGTCTATACGTTTGGACCAACATTCCGGGCAGAAAACTCAAATACAACAACACATGCGAGTGAGTTTTGGATGATTGAACCTGAAATTGCCTTTGCAGATTTAGATGATGACATGATTTTGGCAGAAGACTTTGTGAAATATATTATTAAGTATGTTTTAGATAAAGCTCCTGAAGAGATGGCATTTTTTGATAAGTTTGTTCAAAAAGGATTGTTGAAAAAACTGAACACCTTATTGGACTCGCATTTTGCACGTGTAACACACAAAGAAGCAATTGACATTCTAAAAGAGGCTAAAAAGACTTTTGAAAACACCCCTGAGTATGGAGAAGACTTAGCAACTGAACATGAGAAATACTTAGTCTCACACTTTGATGGACCAGTATTTGTTACAGATTGGCCAAAAGATATCAAGGCATTTTATATGCGAATGAACGATGATAACGAAACTGTTGCTGCGATGGACTTGCTAGTTCCAGGCGCAGGAGAGTTAATTGGTGGAAGTCAACGTGAAGAGCGTTTAGATAAACTAGAAGCGCGTATGGATGAGTTGAATATACCAAAAGAAGAACTAAAATGGTATTTAGACTTACGCCGTTATGGTGGATGTAAACATGCAGGGTTTGGTCTTGGTTTCGACCGGATGTTAATGTATTTAACAGGTGTTGAAAATATAAGAGACGTTATTCCGTTCCCTAGAACACCAAGAAATTGCGAATTTTAAATAAATAAAAAGCTTAAAAACACCCTTATCAGAGCGTGATAAAGGGTGTTTTTTTATTGCAAAATGTAAGCGCTACAATTATTTTTATTTTTTCATTGCTTTTTACCTCTTAGGTGACTATAATCGAAATTGTGAGCATAAAATTTCCCGAGGTGATCAGTCATGAAAAAAGAAAGTGTTACACGTGAAACATATGTCGTTTTAAGTATCTTTATTCTTATCTTTGTTGTGTTTTCAATTGAGATGGGAGTTGCGCACTTTTTAAGTACGTTAATTCAAACAGGATATTACTTATTAATCAATGTTGCGTTTTGGATTATGGGCGTAGCTGTTTTAACCGGGGCAATGGCTGGGGTCTTTAGTGAGTTTGGCATCATTGCGCTATTTAATAAGTTATTAAGACCACTTATTCGCTTTATCTATCGCTTACCAGGCGTTGCTGGAATTGGTGCATTAAGTGCTTATTTATCGGACAATCCAGCGGTTATAAGTTTATATAAAGAACGGGAGTTTAGAAAACAGTTTAAGGATTATCAAATTCCTGTGTTATGTAATTTAGGAACTAGTTTCGGAATGGGGCTTGTTATCGCAATTACATTTATGTCTTTGGGCCAAAAATATGAAGGAAACTTTTTCTTGGCGACAGGTGTTGGCGTGTTTGCGGCAATTATTGGAAGTATAGTTAGTGTAAGGCTATTAACATATTATGCGATGAAACATTATCATATTCATGAGGATGATGAACCGATTAAGAAAGCTACTGGAGATGGGTTGTTACGTGAAGTTAGAGAAGGAAATGCGGTTAACAGACTATTAGAAAGTGCTTTGGATGGCGGGAAAAATGGTGTTGATATTGGTATTCAAATCATACCGGGAATTCTTATCATTTCAACATTTATTATTATTATCACAAATCAACCACCTGTTGGGGGATATACTGGAGCTGCATTAGAAGGTGTTGGATATCTTCCTGCGATTGGGAAACATCTCATGTTCATTTTTAAACCATTATTTGGGTTTGATTCTCCAGAAGCAATTGCGTTTCCACTCACTTCATTAGGAAGTGCAGGAGCGGCCATAGGGTTTGTTGATGAGTTTTTCTTACAAGGATATATTGATGTAAAAGATATTGCTGTTTTTACGGCAATTGGAACAACATGGAGTGGATACTTATCGACTCACGTTGGGATGATGGATGCATTAAAGTCACGTGCTTTAACAACAAAAGCAATCTTAGCGCATACGCTTGGAGGCTTAGTTAGTGGCGTTGTTGCGAATTACATCTTTATTGTCATAACGTTATTTTAAATAATTAGAGCATAATAAAAACGCCCGTTGCTATGCAACCGGCGTTTTTTTATTCGGAGATTTTATTTCGATTTTTCAGGATCTTTTTTAACGGCTTCTGATAATGTTGATGCAAGACCAACCATTCCTTGTAATTCAGATGGAATAACTAGTTTTGTTGCTTGTCCATTTGCAACATCAACCATTGCTTTGTAAGCTTCTAAGCGTAAGAATGCTTCATCAGCACCAGCTTTTTTAATCATTTCAATACCTTTAGCAGTTGCTGTTTGTACTTCAATGATTGCTTTCGCTTTACCGGCAGCTTCGCGGATTTGTTTTTCTTTTTCCGCATCTGCACGTAAGATTTGTGCTTCTTTTTCACCCTCAGCATTTAAGATAGCAGAACGTTTATTCCCTTCAGCAATTAAGATTGCTTGACGACGTTCACGTTCAGCACGCATTTGTTTTTCCATTGCTTCACGAATGTCTTTTGGTGGGATGATATTTTTAACTTCGACACGGTTGATTTTAATTCCCCATGGGTCCGTTGCTTCATCCAAAATGACACGCATTTTTTCATTGATTAAATCACGTGATGTAAGTGATTCATCTAATTCAAGTTCCCCAATGATGTTACGCAATGTCGTTGCTGTCAAGTTCTCGATTGCTTTTAATGGAAAATCAACACCATAAGTGAATAATTTGGCATCTGTTACCATATAGAAGACAACAGTATCAATTTGCATTGTAACGTTATCTTTGGTAATAACGGGTTGTGGTGGGAAGTCAACAACTTGCTCTTTTAACGATACTTTTTGTTTAACACGATCGATAAATGGAACAATGAAGTGAAGTCCAACGTCTAATGATACATGATAACCACCTAAGCGTTCGACAACATAACGATTTGATTGTTGTACGATGACAAAGGCTTGTGAAATTAATGCTAACGCTAAAACAATAATAATAATTAAAATAATTAATGTAGTAGGCATTATGTGTTTCCTCCTTTTTATTTGTTATCCCTTAAAACGGATAATCAACACCTTCAAATTTAACATATGTATTTGATATACGGTCGCGTAAGGTTCGTTTGCGTTGCCCAAAAATAATAGTGGCAATATCAATACCGATACCTAACACGAACAGTGTGAGTAACCAGAAAAACATTTTGTAAATCACTTCTCGAATGAGAAGTGTCCACCAATTAACACGACCACCAAGTTCGATCTTTAAGAAACGTCTGCCGAATGTTCTCCCTTTCATTATGACACTATAGCCATAATAGATTAGGGTGAATGTGAAGAAATGAAAGGCAAATGATCGAATCATGTAAAACACAAGCGCTTCTCTATGTTCTACGGTGTTGTCAATTAGTGTATTATAATCATCTTCAACTAAATCAACATACTCATCTTGAGTAATTTCTCCATTGTCTAATTGATTCTGATAAGGCTCTATTGCTTCATAATATTGCTCATTATAAGCATTGTACTCTTCCATCAATGCATCATAGCCTTCAGTTTTTAACATATCCCCAACAAACGTTGTATAGGCAATTGATACAATTAATAAAATTGGAAGTGCATCAAAGACAAATGAGGTTATTCGACGAAATAATCCGACTCTCATTGAATCTTATCGACAATCAATTTAACGCCTTCTATTGCTAAGACTTGTACTCTGTCATTAACTTGAATGTCTTCATCTCCTGATGTAACAGCAAGCCAAAACTTACCATCTATTTTTACTTCTCCACGATCCCCAACTTTGATTTCCTTTGTACATACAGCCACTTTTCCGACAAGTCGATCAGAGTTGGTGCTAATGACATTGGTTTTAAAATAGTTCTTTGCGATTGGTCGTAAACTAATAAGAAGTACGACAGAAACCACAACAAAAACAATAATCTGTGCGACGGGTTGTAACCCAACAAGCGATAGAATGAATGCAATTAATGCGCCAACACTAAACCAAATACTACTTAAATCCATCGTATTCATTTCAATCAGTGCAGCAACAATAATAATCACAAACCATAAAATAATCATTAACTCCATATCCATGATTATGACACCTCCGGTTTATTTAAATCTATAATTAATAATGATTGGCTCTTATCCCAATGTGCTTTAAATTTAAAGGAATGGCCATTCTGTAAATCAATATTAGCGACATCAGCTAGTTCACTGATAAATTTTTTATTGCAAACACGAGCATAACTCGGTTTAACAGTAATTTTATGTCTCTTTTCTTCTGGAATTGCCCCAATATCAAACTCTTCTTTAGATACGGGTTTAATCGCAACTTTTTTATTATTCTCATCTAATCCAAGTAATACATTATACGCATGTTCAAAATGTGAACTGGCTGCTTTATTCAAAGTAATATTGGATTCATAAATTGTTGCTATTCCATCTTTTGGTTTTTTTGAAGCCCAAACAAATGACATAAATACACCTCCGTTGACTGGTTTTTTAATTAATATACTCTAATTATACCCTTAAATGAATAAAACTTCAAGAAAATTATTTTTAATTATTTTTTATTAATTGAAGAGTATAGTATACTTAACACCGTATTAATTGAGGTGATACAAATGAAACCACATACACCGTTTGAACGGGATATTATAACAACCTATAAGAAAGACTTATGGGGAAATTTTATTAAAGGAATAAAAAAATACCAACTAGTGAGTAATGGTGATAAGGTTGCTGTTACGATATCGGGTGGAAAAGATAGTTTGATAATGGCTAAGTTATTTCAAGAGTTAAAGCGGCATCCAGAGTTAGACTTTGAACTAGTGTTTATTACAATGGATCCAGGATTTAATCAAATTAATCTTGAGTTGCTTAAAGAAAATGCTGAAAAACTTGATATTCCTGTCATTATACGCGAATCCCATACGTTTGATATTCTACGTAAACATGCTGAAGGTAAGCCATGCTATTTGTGTGCTCGTATGCGCCGCGGATTCTTATATAATTTTGCCAAAGAGCTTGGATGTAACAAATTAGCTCTTGGGCATCACTTTGATGATGTCATTGAAACAACCTTAATGAATATGTTTTACGCGGGGAGTTTCAAGACCATGTTACCAAAGGTGAAAAGTGAAAACTTTGAAGATATTGAACTCATCAGACCCTTATATCTAGTTCACGAAAAAGATATTAAGCGAATCATGAAAGCCAATGATATTGTTACAATGGGCTGTGGGTGTGAGCTAGCAACATGTGATATTACAAGTAAAAGAGCAACAACAAAAAAACTCATTGCCGAGTTAAAAGACTCGTTTGATGATATTGATAAAAATATCTTCCGTGCAGCAGAGAATGTTAATCTTGATAGCATCGTCCGCTGGAAACAAGATGGCGATGTTCATACGTATTATGATGATTGGGAAGACTAAGTTTATTTTCCTAAACAAAAATTACTAAAGAGTTCATCTAATAAAGCAGTAGAAGATGTTTCGCCAATTATCTCACCAAGAATATTCCAAGCGTCTTTAAGATCAATTTCAATCATATCTACTGGCATACCATTGTCAATGGATTGAATCGAATCTTGAAGCGCTTTTTTTGCATCTTTAATTAAGGCAATATGACGAGCGTTTGAAACAACTTGTGAGTAGTCTTGTTTAATTGCACCATGAACAAACATTTCTTTAATCGTGTTCTCTAAATCATCAAGACCTTCTTTATGTAACGCACTCATCTCAACAGTATGATCAAACTCATGATGTAATTCCTTCTCTAGATCAACTTTATTTATAATAATAATACGCTTTTTATGCTTTGTTAACTCAAGTAATTGTTTGTCATCTTCTGTTAACGGTTGATTATTGTCTAAGACAAACAAGATTAACTGAGCTTGTTGTATAACATCTTTGGCTTTTTGGATTCCGATACTCTCAACGCGATCACTTGATTCCCGGATACCAGCAGTATCAATGAGGTTAAGAATGATGCCACCAATATTGAGAGTGCCTTCAACGATATCACGAGTGGTTCCTTGAATTTCAGTTACAATGGCTTTTTCTTCTCTCAAAAGCGCATTTAAAATACTTGATTTACCGACATTTGGTCGACCGATAATGGCTGTATCGATACCCTCGCGAATGATTTTACCAACTTCGGCGCGTTCTAATATATCAGAAAAGCGATTAATAAGCTGTGTTACTTTAGGATGGATTTCTTCTTGAGTTAATTGTTCAACATCATCATATTCAGGATAATCAATGTTCACTTCAATTTGGGCGATGATTTGGAGTAAATCTTTTCGTAAAGATTGCACTAAATCATAAACGACCCCATCTAATCCTTTATTAGCAAGTGTTAAAGACATATTGGAATTAGCGTGAATGATATCCATTACAGCTTCGGCTTGTGTTAAATCAATACGGCCATGCAAAAAAGCACGCATGGTAAACTCACCCGGTGTAGCTGGGCGTGCGCCTTGTTTTAACATTAATTCAACGACCTTTGAGGCAACAAAGAGACCGCCATGACAATTGATTTCTACAACATCCTCAGTTGTAAAAGACCGAGGACTAAGAAAGATTGAAATCATCACCTCATCAACTACTGTACCATCGTCGACTAAATGACCATAATGAATGGTATTTCCTTTAACTTTTGATAAATCAGGACCATTAAAGACACTATTCACTATTGAAATTGCCTCGTCACCACTTAATCTAACAATGCTAATGGCACTTTCACCTATTGCGGTAGATATTGCGACTATTGTTTCATTATTCATAAAAATCACCATATTTATTATATCATAATTTCTTATTTTAGTGTATAATACGATTGGGTGATTTTATGAGAACGAAACGAGATTTTAAGTACTATGTTAGAATGTATTTAATTGCATTAGTGGTTTATTTAGGATATGTTGGATTCTTGTCCTTCCAAGCTGGAGGCGTTGATTGGACGTTAGTCTTAGGAGCTGCCTATATTCCAGTTATCTTTATTTTATTTATGTATGTGTTTGATCGCTTATTTGATAAACTCTTTCCACCGAAAGAGAAGAAACAAGCAGACGCCTTCAAAGCATTTGCAAAACAATGTACAGAAGCTGTGGATGAAGAGTTAGAATTATCACTTGAAGAGTTTCGTCGTCTTCGTGAAAATCAGAAGTTTCAAAAAGCGTTATACCATGCCTATCATATTGTAGAAAATGGAGAAACAGAAGAAATAAATTTTGTTTTCTTGGAGAAAAAATTTAGAAACGATACCAATGAAGCAAAGGCAATGGATATCATAATTGATGAAGTAAAAAAAATGATGTAATTTCTTCAAAAGACTATCATATATAGTCTTTTTGTTTTATAATGGAGAATAGGAAAAGGAGTGGTAGATATGGCATATAAAGCACTGTATCGTACCTATCGTCCTGCAGATTTTAGTGAAATCGCTGGGCAGGAACATATCACAAGAACATTTAAAAACGCATTAAAAAATAATAAACTCGCTCATGCGTATTTATTTAGTGGACCAAGAGGAACCGGAAAAACCTCAATCGCTAAAATTATCGCTAAAGCTGTGAATTGTGAGCATGCACCAGTAGAAAATCCATGTAATGATTGTGAAATATGTAATGGTATTGACAACAATACGATTAATGATGTTATAGAAATTGATGCCGCAAGTAATAATGGTGTCGATGAAATCCGTGAAATTCGAGATAAAGTGAAATATCTTCCTGGTATAGGGAGATATAAAGTATATATCATTGATGAGGTTCACATGTTAAGTACTGGCGCTTTTAATGCGTTGTTAAAAACATTGGAAGAACCACCAAAACATGTCATATTCATCTTAGCAACTACCGAACCACATAAAATTCCTGCAACAATTCATTCACGCTGTCAACGCTTTGATTTCCGTGGTGTTAGTGTACCAGAGATGATTGAACGTCTTAACACAATTATCGATGAAGAAGATATTGATATCAGCAAACAAGCGATTAAAGTTATTGCAGAAAGTGCTGAAGGGGGAATGCGTGATGCGATTAGTCTACTTGATCAAGTCGTATCTTATGCAGACCACAAGGTAACAATTGAAGATGTTCATACCATCAGAGGAACAGTCTCTAATGAGAGACTATTAGATATTGCCTTAGCAGTTTATGATAATGACTCTGTTGGAGCGATTAAGATCCTTGATGAGTTAATCGATAATGGCAAAGAATCAAAACGATTAGTCGATAATATGATTATGTTTTATCGCGACATGTTGATATTTAAAAATACTCAAGTTGATGAAGAAAGCCAACTGATATTTAGCAATGAAACATTTATTGATTTAGCGAATAGATTAAGTAACAATTTGATTTTTTATTATATAGAAGTATTAAACAAGACACAAAATGATATGAAGTGGTCTAATAATGCGCGGCTTTATATGGAGTTAGCGTTAATCAAGATGGTTGATAAAATTGAAAAGCAAGAGATTCATTTTCAAGATGAACTCAATCAATTATCAGAACAAATTGCTGACCTAAAAGCTGAACTAGATCAACGTCAAACTGTCGTTAAAGAACGTGTTCAACCAGAAAAAGATACTGATGATACCGAGGAAGTATCCCTAGAATCAGTGATTGAATCACAAGACGAAGACACTGATGAAGAACCAAGCTTCGAGTCAAATGACAATAACGATGAGGTAAGTAAACCAGAAGATACTTCTCAAGCAAGTTTGTTTAATGATGCTGATAAAGAGGAAGATGAAGAGAGTCCATCACTGTTTGATGAGACGCCAGAAGATACTACAGAAAAAACAGTATCTAATGAAACAAAAGAGACAAACACAGATAACCAAGCAGATAAAGAAGAGGACGAAGAACCTTATCAGACATATGATATAAGATATGTTGAGCAAGTGTTAAACAATGGGAATCGCGAAGAAAAGATTGCGATGAATAAACGCTGGTTTGATATTGAACGGACTGCAACACCAGAAACAATGTCGCTAGCAAAATGGATTACCGATGGAAGAATCGTTGCGACAAATGGTAAATTATTGATTATAGAGTATGCGAATGCATCTCTTTGTAATCGTATGATGAAACCAGATATTAAAGAGAAAATCACAGAAATGTTGTCAGATTACTTTAATAAAGAATTGGATTATCTAGCATTACCAAAAGAGGTATGGGAAGAAAAAAGCCAAGAGTTTATTAAAAAATGGAAACAACAGCCTGATGATTATATAAAACTATCAAAAATTGATCATCCTAAACTAAAAGAAATGCCTACCCGAAAGCAATCGCAAAATGTGATGATGCATGAAGGGGTAAAAGAGGCAAGTCAGTTATATGGAAAAGATACAGTTAAAGTAAAGAGAGGAGAATAACATAATGAATCCAGGAATGATTAAAAAATTACAAAAAATGCAAAAAGATATGGTGAAAGCACAAAAAGAACTCGAGGCATCAACATTCTACGGGTCTGCCGGAGGAAAAATGGTGACTGTTGAGTTTACAGGAGATAAACAAATGAGAAACATCTCAATTGATCCTGCAGCGATTGAGGATGTTGAAGATTTAGAGTTATTACAAGATACAATTATCGCCGCAGTAAATGATTGTATGAAAAAAATTGATGATGAGACTGAAAGTGTCATGTCTGAATTTACTGGTGGTGGACTCCCAGGAATGTTCTAGGGAGGTATCATGAAGTACCCAAAAGCTATTGATTTATTAATAGAAAATTTACGGAAATATCCAGGTATAGGTAAAAAAACCGCGGAACGATATGCACTCCACACCGTAAATCAGTTATCTGATGAAGATATTGATGATATGGTAACAGCATATCTTGCGATTAAAGAAGAGATTATTCATTGCTCAGTATGTGGCAATATTACCGATGTGGATCCTTGTCCAATTTGTACAGATGATCATCGTGACCAATCACAAATTATCGTAGTAGAAGAAGCCAAAGATATTATCGCAATGGAAAAAGCCAATCGATATGATGGATTATATCACGTCTTAAATGGTGTTATCTCACCAAGTGAAGGTATAGGACCAGATGATATTAATTTAAAAGAACTATTAGAGAGATGTAAAGATGGGACAGTTAAAGAACTGATCATTGCGACTAATTTAGACAATGAAGGAGAAACGACTGCCCGCTATATTTCGCGCTTATTAGAAGATACTGATCTCTTGGTTACACGTATTGCTCATGGTATCCCAGCAGGGGGTAATATAGAGTATGCAGATGAAATTACGATCATGAAAGCTATTGAAGGAAGAAGAAAATTATAAAAAATTATCAAAATTCATAAGATTTACACATTCTTTTTGTTATAATGGGCTTATAGAAAAAAGAAGAGGTGGATAAAGTTGAACTTATTAATCGAAGTACCGAGTTTTTTACAACCGATTTTAGATTCGCTAAATATTGAGGGATATATCACTCAAGGGTATGATTTCGTCATGGCATTAAGTGCAATAGAACAATTAGTTGGAGCACTAGCGCTTGCAATCATCGTTATTTTAGGAACCTTTGAATTAATTAAAAAATTATCAAAGCTTATTATCGTTGTAGCTGTATTGTTCGGACTATGGGTAATGTATAATCAAGGATTCCTTGAAGGCATTATTGGATAAAAAAAGAGACATTCGGGAGAATTGTCTCTTTTTCTTATTATTGTAAAATTTACAAATATTAACAATAGTATTATATTCATTTATTTTCGAAAATAGTGTTTTAAATGAACCGATTATGTTGTATAATGTAATGTTAAAATGAAAATAATTTTAGGAGAGATAAAATGGAAATTACACTCAAGGAAATTACGAAAATTTTTCAGGCAAAGGATAAATCAGAAACCGTTGCCGTTAACAAACTTGATATTACGATTCCTTCTGGAAAACTAATCGGGTTATTAGGACCAAGTGGTTGTGGAAAATCAACCACATTATATATGATTGCAGGGCTTTTAACACCAAATGAAGGACGTATTTATTTTGGTGATGAGGATGTTACGGATATGGCTCCTGAAGATCGTGGGATTGGACTTGTATTCCAAAACTACGCACTATATCCTCATATGACTGTCCGTCAAAACATTATGTTTCCACTAGAAAACATTAAAGTGCCGAAACAAGAAGCATTGCAACGTGCACAGGAAATGGCTGATTTAGTTGGTATCGGTGAATTGATGAACCGTAAGCCAAAACAATTATCAGGTGGACAGCAACAACGTGTTGCGATTGCGCGAGCACTTGTTAAAAAACCACGTGTGTTATTACTAGATGAACCATTAAGTAACTTGGATGCACGACTTCGTTTAGCTACTCGTGAAGAAATCAAACGGATTCAACGTGAAACAGGAATTACAACGATTTTTGTTACACATGACCAAGAAGAAGCAATGAGTATCAGTGATGAAATCGTATTAATGGACTTAGGGGTTAAGCAACAAGTTGGAGAGCCTCAAGATGTGTATGATGATCCATACAACTTATTTGTTGCTAAGTTCTTAGGAACGCCACCAATTAATATGATACCAGGAGAAATTAAAAATAACCAAGTCTTCGTCAAAGGGGCAAAAATCGGTGGCAAAGTTGCGAAGAACCAGGACGTTGTAGTCGGTATTCGTCCAGAAGGGTTTAATATTGATCCAAAAGGATCACTTGAGTTAGAAGTCTATATGGTAGAAACAATAGGTAGAGATACAACATTAATTATTAAGAATTTCGAGGATGAAGAAAAATCTTATCGTGTTATCGTTGATGCAAGACACCGCATTCAACCTGGCGATAAAGTAAAATTCAACATTGATGAAGATAAGTTCTACGTCTTTAATCAAGAGACCGGAGAACGGCTATAATGCTCGAAAAACAGAGTAATTTAAAAGCCTTATTCTACCTTGCACCGGCAATGGTGTTGCTCAGTGTTTTTACCTTCTATCCTTTATTTAATGCATTCTTTCTAGCATTTCTAAAAGATTATGAGTTTTTACTTAGAAGTGCGAGAGGATTTACCATCTTAGGAAACTTTAAAAACGTTATTACCGATCCTGACTTTGGGATTGCGATGAAAAATACAAGTATCATAACCTTTATCAGTGTGCCAATCAGTGTTATTGTTGCCTTATTAATTAGTGTGGCACTTAACTCGGTTAAGAAGTTGCAAGGTGCGTTTCAAACCATCTTCTTCTTACCATATGTTACTAACGCGATTGCGATTGGGATGGCGTTTGCCTTCATTTTCCATGCTGATTATGGATTATTAAATACAATTCTCGGTTGGTTTGGGATTAATCCGATTAACTGGGTTGGGTTAAACGCATCATGGAGTAATGCAATGTTTGCTTTGCTTGTCTACACTGTATGGGGTGGACTCGCGTTTAAGATTATGGTTTTCTTGAGTGGATTACAAAGTATTGATAAACAATATTATGATGCGGCAAGAGTCGATGCTACACCACGTCGTCGTGTATTAACAAGAATCACGATACCACTCTTATCGCCAATGATTTTCTATATTACTGTAACGTCGTTCATCGGTGCATTTAAAGCATATCGAACGATTATTGGTATGTTTGGTGAAACGTTACGGCCACCAGGAACGTTATCAAAGGATTCGTTGATTACAATTGTAGGATTAGTGTACGATGCCTTAGCACATGCGGATGCGACAGGTAAAATGAGTGAAGCAGCTGCTGCCTCAATCATTTTATTCAGCATCACGATGATCTTCACACTAATTCAGATGCAAATTAGTAAACGACGGGTACACTTCTAGGAGGCGATCAATATGGAAAATAATACAATGAATAGAACACGTATCCGTACTATTATATTTAAAGTATTTGTTTACTCATTCTTAGTTGGGTTTGCCATCTTCGTACTGATTCCATTTTATTGGATGGTATTAACGTCATTTAAGAGTTTTGAGCAAGTAAGAACAGAAGTTCCACCGAGTTTATTTATCGGATTTAAAGACTTACGTCTTATTGAAAACTATGCATCAGCATGGACAGCAGCACCATATTGGGAATATATGTTAAGAACCGTTACGGTTGCCGCAATTTCAACTGTTGGAACCATCTTTACAACCATCTTTGCTGCCTTTGCCTTTGCAAGATTAAACTTTAAAGGGCGAGACTTATTGTTCTTAGCGTTAATTTCAACAATGATGATCCCAGGTGAGATGTTTGTCATCACAAACTATATTACCGTATCTAACTTAGGATGGTATACACCACTTGGACAAACACAGTTTGAAGCGATGTTGGCATTAACAATGCCATTTATGACAAGTGTATTCTACTTGTTCTTCTTACGCCAAGCATTCAAACAAATACCAGATGAATTATATTTAGCAGCTAAAGTTGATGGGACAAGCGATTGGAAATACTTATGGAAAATCATGGTACCAATTGCCTCGCCAACCATTATCACCATCATTATCTTAAATGCGATGGGAACATGGAGTGCTTATATCTGGCCAAAACTTGTTGCCGCAGAGTATCCATTAGTTACCAACGGGTTACGAGAAGCATATCAAGACTTCTTCGGTATGGTTAACTACAGTCAACAGATGGCAGCAGCATTAATTGTTACATTACCACTCTTAATTGTTTTCTTATTCCTTAAGAAATATATTATGCGTGGGGTATCACGAAGCGGAATCAAAGGTTAAAAAATATAAACAAAAATATAGGAGGAGAATAATGAAGAAAGTTTTATCTTTACTACTTATTGGTGTCTTCGCACTTGGACTCACTGGTTGTGTTCAAATCGAAGATGATCCATATGAAGTGGATTGTGACGAATATCCAAACCATGTTAGTTGTTTGGAAGATGGTGGCGGAGCTATTGAAGGAGCGCCAGGCATCATTAACGTTCTTGATGCATTACCAGATGAGCCAATTACAATTACGTTCTGGCACGTTTATGGTGAGAGCAAAGGGGCATTACTCGACGAGTTTATTGCTGAATTTGAAGCAGATTATCCAAATGTGACTGTTGAGGCAGTATCACAAGGTGACTATGATACTATTCGTAGTAATACCTTAAATGCAATCACAGCAGGAACAACACCAACAATGGTTGTTGGATATCCAGACCATGTAGCGGGGTACTTAAAAGGTAACGCAGTTATTCCACTAGACGATTTCATTTACGATGAAAATTGGGGTGTTGATTTAGACGACTTCATTGAATCTTACTTAGCAGAGAATAAACAATACGCTGGTGGATATATGTATTCATTCCCTTATTCAAAATCAACTGAAATGATGGTTTATAATAAGGATAAGTTTGCAGCAGCAGGTATCACTGTACCTCAAGACGAGATTATTACTTGGGATATGTTAGATACTTGGGCTGATACATTAGTTAATGAAAACTATGTACCAGGATCAAATGTTGCAGATGAATGTCAATACTTAATTAACTTCGACTCAGCAAGTAACTTCTTTATCAATAGTGTTCGTATGTGGGATGGTGGATACACTAACTCAGATGGTGAAATCTTAGTTGATAACCAAAACACAATTGATATGTTAGAGTATGTGGACGCACGTTTCGAAGATCATACATTCAGTTTACCACTCGCATGGAATGAAAGTTATGGATCAAATAACTTTATTGCTGGTGATGTTTGTATGAGTGTTGGATCAACAGCAGGAATTAACTATAACATCCCTCCAGGTGGAGAATTTGATGTTGGCGTATTACCAGTTCCTCAATATGATTTAGATAGTAAATCAGCTGTACAACAAGGTCCGAACGTTGCGATTATGAGCAACACAACAGATGCTGAACGTTTAGCATCATGGTTATTAATTCAATACTTAACAAAAGCTGAAAATACAGCAGCATGGGCAATGGAAACAGGATACTTACCTGTTCGCCATAGTGGTGTTCAATCAGCAGATTACCAAGCATTCTTAGAAATTGATGACCCAACAGATAGTTTATATTATTCTTCATTAGCTGCACAAGCAGCATATGCGCAATACGAGTACTTCGAATATGATCCAGCATTTGCTGGTGCGGTAACATCTAGTGATGCCCGTTTCGAAGCCGGAGTTGCAATGGAAGCATTATTTGGTGGATATAGTGCACAAGAAGTTATTGATGACATGGTCCGCCAATTAGGAGCGTAATTCATTAGAAAGTGTGAGATTTTATGTTTAAGAAATTTGCTTTAGGGAGCGTTTTATTACTACTTGTATTCACGTTAATTGGATGTACTGAGGAACCACAAAGCGATAGTGAAGTCCTTTATGATATTCGGTCTTCAATAACTTTTGAAGAAACCGAAATCGAGTCTGACATTACATTGCCAACAATCGATGATGAAGGCGTCACGGCGACGTGGAGCTCAAACAAACCTCAGTTTTTGGATGAAGAAGGAAATGTTACAGTCCCTTCATATATCCAAGGAAATCAACAAGTGACCTTGATTTTAACATTACAAAAAGGTGACACGGTGATTACCAAAGCATACGATTTTACTGTACTCGCAGAAGAGGTCCCTGAAGTCATTGAACTTAATACGGATGAAACAGATGCCTTAACGATGGACTTCTCATACGAGAACTCTGATTTTCTACCTGATGGTGTTGGAGAAGTCTCGTTAGTCAGATGTGTCGATGGAGATACGGCGATATTCGAAGAAAACGGACAATCATTCTCTGCTCGTTTCTTAGGGATAGATACGCCAGAATCTACGGCTAAATTTGAACCATGGGGTAAAGCAGCAAGTGACTTTACATGTGATAAATTAACAAACGCAGAGACCATTGTCTTACAAGCTGACCCTAATTTGGGGCGCTTGGACAGTTATGGGACACGTTACTTGTCATGGGTATGGTACGATGGACGCTTACTTAACTTAGAACTTGTTGAATTAGCTTACTCGAAAGCAAGCGGTAGTATCGATACCTTATATGGACAAACCATCTTCGATGTGAACTTAGAAGTACAATTTACTGGACGACGTGTTTGGGGCGAAACAGACCCCGACTACGATTACAGTCTTGAAGGAGTACAAATTACTATTGAAGAGTTAGTAACAAATTCTGCCGAATATTACGGTCGCAAAGTTGCCATTCAAGGAATTGTATCAAGAACCTTAGGTGGTGCCGCATTCATCCAACAAGGTGACTATGGCGTATATGTTTATAACAGATCATGGGCACCCGATTTATCGTTAGGTAATGAAGTCCTGATTTCTGGGGTCACTGTAACCTATTACCCTGACGAAGAAACAGGCGCAGTACAAGTTTCCAATTATCAAACACGAGAACCTTACTCACAAGTTATCAGCCGTGACAATACGGTAGATCCTAGTCTCGTGACAATTCCCGACATAACAGATGACCATATTGGTAGTCTGTTACAAGTGGAAAACCTTACAATCACCAGTATATATGTGGCTGATAGTGGTGCGTTCACAGTGACAGCTGAAGATGCTAGTGGAAACAGTGTAGATATCCGTGTAGCAGAAAATGCTCCAACAGATATTACCGAAAGTTTATTCACAGTAGGCGATTCAATCACAGTAACAGGACCATTAAGCCGATATCAAGGTGAGTATCAAATTATGTTAACAAATGTAGATGACATACAATTTAATTAAAAAAAGGAGGAAACAACGAATGCTTAAAAGATTATTAACATTTGTGTTAGTTGCTGTTGGTGCAGTATCACTTGCTGCATGTAACCCTACCGATGATGGGCCAACAACGCAAGAGTTACTAGAAGATATCAACGAAGCAGTTGAAGCTTTAGTAATTCCGGAAACAACTAGCGAGGATTTAGTCTTACCAACCACTGAGGTCAACGACGTTGAAATCACGTGGGAATCAAGCAATACAGATTATATTGCTGATGATGGTTCAGTAACCGTTCCAATGTATTATGAAGGTGACCAAGATGTTACCCTAACTGCTTATGTTAGTTTAGGTGACCAAACCTTAACAGAAACATTTGAAGTAACGGTACTTGCATCTGATACAATGACTGATTTAGACAAAGTTATGTTAGCTAAAGAAGCATTGTTATTACCAGTAACAGGTATTGTCTCTTCAGACATTACATTACCAGCGACTGGTGCACACGGAACAGCCGTTACTTGGGCATCTGATAATACAGATGTTGTAGCGAATGATGGTACCGTGACTCA
>JAASSV010000039.1 GCA_021767685.1 Caryophanales bacterium
AAATGTTGGACGTGCCATTATGATATCTATTATAGTGAGTTTAATCATCTATCTATTTATTTCTTATGCTGTTTCTGGCAACTTGACCGTAAGCGAAATAATAGTTGCAAAAGATTACGCTTTAGCTGAAGCGGCTAAACCTGTTTTTTCTGGTTTGGGATTATGGTTTACTGTCATTTTGGCAATAATTGCTACCATTACAGCAATCATTGCAAGTGTATTTGCTGTATCACGTCTAATCGCGATGCTAGCCAATAAGGAAATGATCCCTCATAAAGAATTTTCAAAAGATATGAGAACACAACAACAAACTGTACTGTATACAGTTGGTATTGCTATTGTGTTAACCATTTTGTTTGATTTAACAAGAATAGCCTCGTTAGGCGTATTTCTGTACTTACCCATGGATATGATGATTCACTACGGGTTAGCCGTTAGATTAAGAGATAAAGTTGATAGTAACAAATTGATAGTGTGGACGGCATTTATCTTAGATGCGATAATCTTATTGGCTTTTGTATATGTTAAGATTAAATCCGACTTACTAATCGTTATTATGGGCGTTATCGTCATTGCTTTCTTAGCTGTTATGCAAAAGGTGTTTATGCAAGTTACTGCTAGTTCTACTGAATAAGTCAGTATAGTTATGCGTTTAATCAAATAATTATCATATTTTTCTAGTGTAACATATTTGCGTTATGGTATTATATGATACAATAAAGATGCTTAATCTAAGATAGGTGATTTTTATGAAAAATATTATTGTGCTTGAAGACAACAAAGAAATTAATACAGTTTTAACCGATATGTTAACTGATGCAGGCTATCAGGTCTTTTCGTCATATAATGCATTTGATGCATTAAAAGATTTTGCGAATCACAAAATTGATTGTATTTTAACAGATTTGATGCTACCTATCATGTCTGGCGAGGAGTTTATCCAAGAAATTCGAAAAAAATCAAATGTTCATATTATCATTATATCAGCAAAAACAAGTGTTCCTGATAAACTAGCAGGACTAAAAATAGGTGCGGATGATTATTTATTTAAGCCATTTCTAGAAGAAGAGGTCTTACTAAAGTTAAGAAATTTATTTCAGAAAAAAGATAAACAAAAAAAGAACAAAACGTTTAATAATCAAGAAGTTATATTTGAAGAGGGTAAGCCACAACTTACGATTTATAAATCAGTTATTTCTTTAACATCTATAGAGTATAACATGGTAAAGTTGTTGATTGATGAAGCAGAGAGAGTCGTATCAAGAGATCAGTTTTTAAACGTTCTTTATGCATATGGAGATGAAGTATTTGATCGTGTTGTTGATGTTCATATTAGATATATCCGTAAAAAAATAAAAAAAGTGTATGACAAGAACCTCATTAAAACAGTTTATGGCCTAGGCTATACCTGGGTAGGTGAGCCAGATGAGTAAATCGCTAAATCAAAAGTTTAAACGTAATATTTTTATTCTTACCATCGTTATAACGGTCATATTCATTGTGATTAATCTCGCACTGTATGTCATCAACAATAATTATCTTATTAATAAAATTGAAGAAGAAAATGAGGCATTTTTACAACTTACTACACATTTGATTAATGAAAATGATCTTGATATCGCTATGGAGTATATTGAGCATTACACCCATATACACGAAGTTGATGTTGAGGTAATGGATGAAAATGACGATATGATTTATTCGTCAAATGTTGCCCATCTTTATTCAAGTAGATATACAATTAATACAATGAAAGGGACATTCACTGTTTTCATTGACAACTCTGATAGTGTGACTGTCAATGCTGTTGAGGATAACACGATATATATCAATATTGCTTTATTGCTAATCTATATCGTAGCACTAGGAATCTTAGTAATGATGAATCGTAAGAGTACTAATTTGATAAAAAGTGATGTTAATACTGTGTTAGAGTTAATGGAAAGTAATCAAGATCGTATTAAATCATTGAATCATAATGAGTTTAGAGAAATCTATCATACGATAATAAAATATATCGAAAATATCGATCTCCTGACAGCGCAAAAAGAAATGAATATGAAGGGGATAGCCCATGATATTAAAACGCCTTTGACAATAATATATGCTTTTTTTGAAAAACTACAAAAGGGTAAAGATGTATCGCAAAAAGAGATTAAAATAGCGTTTGAGTCCTCTAAAAAAATCGATACATTATTAAACGATATTATTGATGACAATGAGAGAAAGAGCTTTAAATCAATAAATATTTCACAGATAATGAGAGAAAAAAAGAAAGAGTACCAATCTGTATTTGATAATAAGGATATGAAGATTATTACTGATCTAAAAGACAATCTTACAGTAACATGGAGTGAAAAAGAGTTTTCTAGAGTGGTTGATAACATTATTTCTAATGCTTATTATTATTCTCAAGAAGGTACACCACTGATTATAAATTTAACACAGGATAAACATACTATACTTGAGTTTATATCCACACCAAAATATATTGAAGAACTTGATGTTTCACAAATATTTAAACAAGGATATCGTGGCGATAAAAGTCGCGAAGAGAATGGGTATGGGAAAGGTTATGGCCTGTATTTATGTCGTGTTTTGTTAAATGCAATTAGTGGCAAAATAAAAGTTGATAAAGAAAATAAGAATGTGAAGTTTACAATTATGTTGTAATCTTCACATTTCTTTAATATTCTTTGTATACAATTTAGTTGGGTGAGAGAAATGAAGAAAAACTACGTGATTTATCCAATCCTCATTGCATCGTTAGGATATTTGTTCTATTATTACCTGTTTTCAGGGCATACTAGTGGATTTATGATGATGCATCATATGGGGTATTATGATAATTTTTCATCAACTACATATCTTTTTAGCGTTGGCATACTCGTGCTTGCTTACATTGGTATTATTGTATCACTACTAATGTTGTTTTCACAGCAGACGACAAAAACTAGCAATGCTCTAGAGATTCTTAATGAGCGGTTATCTAAAGGCGAAATTTCGCTTGAAGAGTATCGTGAAATCAAACGAACCATTAACCAATAGGTTAGATAATTAAAGAGGTGATTATATGATGTTTTTATGGTTTATTATACTTGCGGTCCTAATATACTTACTTTTAGGTGGGACAGTTAACTTTAGCCAAACAAGAAAAGGTAATACAAATAACCATCTAGATGAACGGCTGGCAAGAGGCGAAATTACTATTGAAGAGTATAAAAAAATTAAACAAACGATTAAGGAGGAACAATAATGAATTTATTTAAAGTAATATTAGTTCTAGTTACAGGTGCTGGGTTTGGATTTGGAATAGATCAGATTAGTCATACAGAGATTATTCCAAATGATGAAGAGATGCCCTACACTTACGAAGATGGAGGATTCTGCCATCGATTTAATAATGATGAGTTTTTAGATCATATGCTTGAAGGGTTAAGCGAAGAAGAACAAACTATGGTTAATACGAAAGTTGAAGAACTATTGGTTACGTATGATACGACTCTAGAAGAGGTAAACTCAAACTATGAGTTAAGACAAGATTTTATGCTTGATTTAATGACTTTCTTGAATGATAATGACATTGTTTATCATTATGATGGATATCATCACGGTGGGTTTTACAATGATGATGAGTTTTTAGAGCATATGCTTGAAGGCTTAACGGAAGAAGAACAAGTACTTGTTAATGCAAAAATTGATGAATTGTTATTAACGTATGATACAACACTAGAAGAGCTAAACTCTGACTTTGAGTTAAGACAAGATTTTATGCTTGATTTAATGACTTTCTTAGATGAAAATGACATTGATTTTTATCATGGTGGATATCATCATGGCGGATATTACGATGATGATAGTTGGCCACATCATAGAAGAATGCGATAAATTTATCGTTCTACATAATTCCTTAATATTTGATTAGTATAGTTTTTATGATAGGAGTGATTCACATGAAAAAAATAGGTTTGCTAATTGGATTATTTGTAATTGCGTTTACGTTAACGGCATGTTCTTCAGCAAATGATCTAGAAAGCGTTGGTCTTGCTGACTTAACTGGAAAAGAAATCTTAACGGGTGTCGCTGACGGTTCAATCGAGGTTGATGATTTTGGATTAAGTGTTTATGATGATGAGTTAATTGTTATTCTAGAGGATTCACGTATCTCTGTCGATATGCCTGAAGATGAGTTTTATCTTTCTGTAGCACCATTTATCGAAAATACACATGCATGTACATATCATAGTGCAACAGGGTGTCGTGGAGAGTTAAAACAAGAAACTTTCTTTGTTGAATTTATTGATAATGAAGGAAATGTCATTTTATCTGAAAATATGGACACATTGAGTAATGGATTTATTGATCTGTGGTTACCAAGAGATGTTGAAGGAACATTAACCATTACACAAGATGGATTATCTGCATCAAAAACAATTTCAACAACTGCAGGAGAACCAACTTGTGAAACTACTATGCAACTATCATGATTAAACTTGTCGTATCAAACATGTACTGTGGACATTGTCAATTAAAAGTCGATGCGGAACTTAAAGCAAATGGCTTTGATGTTATCTCAATTGATATGGCAAATAACACAGTCATAATAGATACTGATAAGACCAAACTATCAGAGCTTGAAGCTATTTTAGACAGTATAAATTATGTTGTTGATAGAGACGCAAGTGTACTAGATTTAAATAAGTATGTAATCTGGGATGAAGCACTTGAAGACGATCGTAGTTATAAACAATTCATGTCATTTTTAAATAAGAGTAATATTGAAATCACTGGATTTGATGATGTTGAATTAGGTCTTGTAATTCTATCGACAGATCAACAATATTATGATATTATGACTTTTATTAATACACTAAATCAGATAGAGGAGTAATCATGGCAAATGAACAATTATGTTGTTGTCACAATGTGACACTAGAAGATGTAAAAGAAGAAATTAATAAAGGTGTTAAAACCTTTAAAACATTACAAGAAAATACAGGTATTGGAACAGATTGTCCTCCCTGTGAAAAAAATAATAGAGCACTATTTGAAAAACTATTACAAGAATAATACAAAGAGAATCTCTAACTTGAGATTCTCTTTTTTTGTTAGTTTATAAATTTGTTATAGGGGTTAAAAATGATGATTTCAATGCCTTTTTATATGTAAACGTTTTTTAAAATTATACTTTCTTAATTATAATTTGTTAGTATAATCCTGGATTTGTAGGTGGTGTTTGTTTACTATTTTCTTCTTCGCTACTGACGACAGCTGCCTCAGTAGTGACAAACATTGCAGCAATACTTGATGCGTTTAATACAGCATTTCGTGTTACTTTGGTAGGGTCAATAATACCAGCATCTAACATGTTCACCCATTCCCCTGTTTTCGCATTAAATCCTATATTATTTTTTTGAGTTTTTTGTTTTTCAACAATTTCAATGCCATCATAACCAGCGTTTTCTGCGATTTGATAAAGTGGTTTAAGTAAACTCTCTAGTACAATATTAATACCTTTTTGAGTATCTAAGTTATCATCTGTTAGTGTACCTTTAAGTTCGTTGTAAATATCGATTAGGATACTTCCACCACCGATGACAATTCCTTCATCAACAGCTGCTTTGGTTGCATTTAAGGCATCTTCTATGCGTAGTTTCTTTTCTTTTAGTTCAGTTTCAGTGGTAGCACCAACCTTCAACATAGCCACACCATCAGTTAGTTTACCTAGTCTTTCTTTGAGCTGTTTTTTATTGTAATCTGACGAAGCATTGTTGAGTTGTTCTTTAATTGTTCTAACACGTTCATCAATATCTTTTTTATTTCCGCTACCTTCTAAAATAGTAGTTGAATCTTTGCTGACAGCTATTTTTTTGGCTGTTCCTAAATCCTCAATAGACATATCTTTAATTTGCATATTGAGATCTTTTGCATAGAATTTAGCACCTGTTAATGCAGCAATATCCATTAGCATTTCTTTTTGATTATCACCAAAACCAGGCGCTTTTGTAGCAACGACATTAAATGTTCCTCTTAATTTGTTAACAATTAAAGTAGACACTACTTCATTTTCAATATCATCAGCGATAATAAATAGTGGTTTGTTGGATTCTACGACACTTTCTAATAACGGTAGAATATCCTTTATAGTTGATATTTTTTGATCAGTTACTAAAATATAAGCATTTTCTAAGTCAACTTCCATCTTTTCTGTATCAGATACCATGTAAGGAGAAATATACCCCTTATCATATTGCATACCTTCAACAAGTTCTAATTCAGTTTCGAACCCTTTTGACTCATCAACATTTATGACACCATTTCGACCAACTTTGTCCATAGCTTGCGCAATGATGTCACCAATTTCTTCACTACCAGAAGAAATGCTCGCTACACTAGCAATATCTTGGCTAGTTTCTAATGTACGAGTTTTATCAAGTAGAAGGTTAGAGATCTTTTTACTAGCTAAGTCCATTCCTTCTTTTAATAAGACCGGATTAGCCCCCTTGTCTACGGCCCGCAATCCTTCGTGGATGATAGCTTGTGCTAAAACTGTTGCGGTTGTTGTTCCATCACCTGCTTGATCATTAGTTTTTGAGGCAACTTCCTGAACGAGTTTGGCTCCCATATTTTCATAAGCATCTTTAAAATCAATTTCTTTAGCTATTGTCACACCATCGTTTGTAATTAAAGGAGAACCGTAACTTTTTTCTAGTATGACATTTCTCCCTTTTGGTCCTAATGTTACTTTTACTGTATCAGCTAGTTTATCGACACCTTTAAGCATTTTTTCTCTTGCATCTTTTGAATATAAGATTTCTTTTCCCATATTACTCACTCCTTAACCGTCGCTAAAATATCTGATTCGCGTACAATGAGATATTCTTTACCTTCTAATTGAATATCTGTAGTACTATACTTCTTAAAAATAACTTTGTCACCAACCTTAACATGCATTGGTTGATAGTTGCCATCCTTGTAGAGTCCTGGCCCTACTTCGATAACTTTACCGATTGTCGGTAAATTTTTGTCATCTTGTGTTAAAATAATACCACTTTTTGTGCTTTTTTCTTGTTTGATCACTTCAAGAACGATGTGATCATGTAGTGGTTTTAACATGAAAATCCCTCCTTGAATATTAAGTATTAATATGTTTTAGCACTCGATAAAGATGTGTGCTAACAATATTATAAAAAAAATGATTTTCTTTGTCAAGATTCATATATCAAAAAAATGAAGAGTAAATCTTTCGCGATTTAGTTTTTTTGTCAGTGGGGTGTGATGGAATTAGTGAAGGTGTTAAAACTTTTGAAACACTACAAGAAAACACAAGTATTGGAACAGATTGTCCACCCTGTGAAAAAAATAGAGCACTGTTTGAGAACTACTACAAGAATAATTTAAAGAGAATCTCTAGTTTGAGATTCTCTTTTTTTGTTTCTTTGCAACCCTCACGTTATATGGTATCATAAATGTGGAAATGATAGTATTGAATAAAATGTCAAGATTAAAGTAAAGGATGATATCATGCTAACGATTGCATTGCTAATAATAAATTTAATTGTTACAACTTTAGGAGTTTACTTTTTTGATTATTCACAAGATATGATTATAAATAATCTTTTTGTTATTTTAGGGTCCTTCTTAGTGGGAACGATTGTAATGGTTATGGTATTACTTATTTACATCGATGTGTTTTATTTACTTGTTGCGAAACGAAAGCCTAAAACCAGTATGATTAAGCATAAAATTGCGAAACAAATGGTAAGTATTCCCCTGCATTTGACTAATGTTAGGATCCAAGTAGAAGGCAAAGAGAATTTACCAAAAGAAACAGGATTTACAATATATTCCAATCATACTTCGTTGATGGATATCCCTGTCTTGATGTATAAACTTTATGAGTATCCAGTCGCATTCTTGCAGAAAAAAGTTATTGCTAACTTATTTAGTATTGGTAAATGGACCCCTAAATTAGGATGTGTCAATATCGACCGTGAGAATACAAGAAAAGGGGCAGAAGCTATTATTAATACAATCAAAAATGTGAAGACAGGGAGTACAATGGTGATATTTCCTGAAGGAACTAGAGGACCTGTGATAGGTGAGTTATTACCTTTTAAGGACGGATCTTTCAAAGTAGCTTTAAAA
>JAASSV010000040.1 GCA_021767685.1 Caryophanales bacterium
ACTTATGAAAATAGTGAATACTATCCAATGATTGTATTCAACACTTTGCTTGGTGGTGGCAGTGACAGTCTATTATTCCACGAAGTGAGAAATAAGGCTGGGCTGTGTTACTTTATCGGGTCAAGTTACGATCAGTTTAAAGGGAGTTTACTCATTTACACTGGTATCGAAACAGGTAAAGAAACAGACGTATTACCGTTAGTCGAGACAATTATCGAATCTATTGTCACAAAGACATACGATACACATGCTCTAGATATTGCGAAAAACGCTATTATCACATCGTTAACGTCAAGTCTAGATTCTCCTTATTCATTATTGAACCATTTAGCAAAAGGACTCTATTTTAATAAGCCGTTCAATCCTGAAGAAGCGATTAATAAAATAAAAACGGTCACACCAGACGATGTTGCCCGGTGTGCGAAACAGTTAATACCCAATGTGACAATGATTTTAGAAGGTGATACTAATGCGTAAGATGGCTTATAACGCCTTACAAGAAACAACCTATCATATATCTCATGATAGTGGCTTATCAATTATTGTCATACCAAAACCTAATTTTCATAAAACATATGTCACATTAACCACCCCTTTTGGTGCCAATACGACATCGTTAACCAAGAATAATGAGACGATAGATATACCATTAGGTACGGCACACTTTTTAGAACATAAATTATTTGATCGTGATGGTGAAGAATTATCTACCCTTTTTGCAAAACATCACGCGAGTGTTAATGCCTATACCCAAAATAATCAAACAACCTATCTATTTTCTTGTACAGATGAACTAAACACCAACATCAATTCATTAATTGATTTGGTCTTTAATCCGACATTTACCACTGAGGGTGTAACAAAAGAAATCAGTGTTATTGCCGAGGAAATTGATATGTATCAAGATGATCCAAACGCGATTATGTATGAAGAACTGATGAACAATATGTACCATGTTCATCCGGCAAAACATCCTGTTTTAGGAACAAAAGAGAGTATCGCAACGATTACACCTGACTTACTAACTACTGTCCATAAAACCTATTATCATCCAGAAGAAATGGTCATGGTTATCGCAGGAAATGTTAATCTAGATACAATTCAATCACTAATTACGCAATTAACGATTCCAACGATAGAACGACATACAACAGTTAAAGATCCCGTCATTAATGAACCCGAAGATGTGGTAACGACATCACTTAAGATGATTGAAAAAGACGTCTTTGTTCCACACAGTGCCTTAGGGGCAAAATTGACACCATCCGCATTATCTGATCAACACATCATGAAACAAGAACTCATCTATGCGATGTTACTCGAATTAATTGTTGGTAAAAGCACCAACCAACACCAACAATGGATAGAAGAAGGCATTATCAATGATTCATTCGATGTTGATATTACAATCGAAAGTGATGCGGCTTATATTCTCTTTAGCTGTAACACACCTAAAGCAGATAGTTTTATTGACTCATTAGATAGTTATTTAAATACATTAAATGATATATCAATCAATGAAACTGACTTTAAACGCGTTAAAAAACAAATCCTTGGTGGTTTTATTCATGCACTTAACAGCATTGAATATATTGCCAATCAATTCACTAAGTATCATTTCTTGAATGATAACTTATTTGATATTCTTACTTACAGTAAACACATTACAATTGATGATATTAAGCATGCAAAAGATGTCTTGCAAAAGGCAACAACTGCAAAAATAATCATAAAAAAATGATGCCCTTGGGCATCATTTTATATTGGCTTTAATAAATGATAAAATTGTATCAATGTGTTGATCACGTTCAACTTCGTTAACAATTTCATGACGACAATTGTTTAATACTTTGTAATGCACATTAGAATATCCTGAGTCTTGGTAGATTCGGCATAACTTCTTGATGCCATTTCCATAGTCTCCTAACCCATCATATTCCCCACTGATAAACATCAGAGCAGCAGAACTAGCACCCGATTTAATCATCGATTTATTTTGAATCTCAGGTATAATACTTAAAATGTCTTGTTGCGCTTTGATTGTTATTGGTTTACCGGTTAGCGGATCATCTTCAAAAGCTTTAATCATGTCACGATCTTGAGTTAACCAATCAACTTTATGATGAATATACCCTTTTTTACGCATATTTCTTATATGTCCTTCTAAAATGCGATGATTAAAAAACTCACTGACATGATCATTACCGCGAATCATAGCAATAAATTTCGCAATACTAATCCCGATTCGTGTCATAAACCCATTGAAGTATCCTGTGCCAGAAAAAATGGCTTGCGTATACTTATGATGATTATGAATCATCGTATACCGTCCAAAAAATGATCCCATTGAATGTGCAAACATTATCACATCTAACTCACTATAATGTTCTTCAATATAATCTCTGACCGTGCGAATCCCTTCATACACAATATGGAAGCCGATTGAATCAGAGAAAAATACGCGATCCTCGCGTGTTGCCGAACGTCCATGACCAAGTAAATCATGGCCTATAACATGAAATCCAGCTTTATTACACGCTTTAGCAAAGTGTTCATAACGTTTTACGTGTTCTCCTGCGCCATGAATTATTTGAATAATGCCCAGCGGTTCTTCATCAGTTTCCCACAAATAACACTGCAAGTCATGTTCATAAGGATCGACTAAAGTAAATTCTTTTTCCATCAAATCACCCTCTTCTTTACTTATTATAGCATAAAATCGATTTTTTATTTAAATATTCTTAGACTTTTGGTAAAATAGATATAAGGATGTGATGAAAGTGAAGAAGTATGTAATTGCAATCGACCAAGGGACAACATCATCAAGAACAATTGTTTTTGATAAAGACGGCAATATCATATCCCAAGCACAGCGTGAAATAGACATGATTTATCGTAATGAGAATGCGGTTGAACAACGTGCCTATGATATCTGGCGGACAGTATTAAACACCTTAGCTGAAAGTTTATTAAGTGCTGAAATACTGCCCGAAGAAATTGCCAGTATTGGGATAACAAATCAACGAGAAACGATCGTACTGTGGGACCGTAAAACAGGAGAACCATTGTATGATGCGATTGTATGGCAATCAAAACAAAGCAATGAAATATGTGATAACTTAAAGGCACAAGGATTACAGTCTTTTTTTAAGGACAAAACAGGCCTGTTAATTGATCCCTATTTTAGTGCCACTAAAATAAAATGGGCATTAGACAATGTTCCTGGCATTAAAGAGAAGATGGATCAAGGAGACCTCATGGTTGGGACTGTAGATAGTTGGTTACTCTATAAACTATCTGGTCATAAAATTCATAAAACTGATGTGACAAATGCGTCGCGAACGCTTTTATTTAACATCCATGACTTAACCTGGGATGATGAGATTTTATCATTACTAGAGATTGATAAACGATGCTTACCAGAAGTTGTTTCTTCTGATGCGGTCTTTGGTAAAACAGCAAGAGAAATGTTTTTTGGCGCAGAGATACCGATCGCTGGTATTCTTGGTGACCAACAAGCCGCCTTGTTCGGACAACTGTGTCTAGATAAGGGAACCATTAAAAATACGTACGGTACCGGGTGTTTTATGTTAATGAATACAGGAACTACCCCCGTTAAATCGGATAGTGGATTACTCACAACTATTGCGTACGGATTTGATGGTGAGATTACTTATGCCTTAGAAGGAAGCGTGTTTGTGGCAGGAAGTGCCATTCAATGGCTACGCGATAATTTACATTTTTTCAAAGATGCAAAAGAATCTGAAACGCAAGCAAAAGAAGTTGATGACACCCGTGGTGTCGTTGTCGTTCCTGCATTTGCAGGTCTAGGAACCCCATACTGGAACAGCGATGCAAAAGGGGCTATTTTTGGTCTTACGCGGGGGACAAAACAAGCTCATATTACTCGAGCAACACTCCACTCACTCGCTTTTCAAACAAAAGATATTATTGATGTGATGGCAAATGAATCCAAGATTACACCAAAATACCTCAAGGTTGATGGTGGGGCAAGCATGAATGATTATTTAATGCAATTTCAAAGTGATTTGCTTGATATCGACATTATCAGACCAAAAATTACCGAATCAACAGCATTAGGCGCTGCGTATATGAGTGGCCTAGCAAGTGGCTTTTTCGATTCTATAGATACCATTAAACAAATGGTTCAAAAAGATAAAGCCTTTCATCCAAACATGCAAGAAACTAAACGTAATCAACTGTATGCACAATGGAAAAAAGCGATTGCTGCAACACAGAAATTTACATAAGGAGATACCATGGACAAACTAAAGAAGTATCAAAAACAAAAAAGCAAAGCAGAACAGTTTATAACAATTGGTGGGATAGGTATTGTCATTGCTGTATTCAGTTATTTATTGATTATGCAATCATATAGACTTTACATAGTGATTCCAATTGGTGTCGGGGCAATCATTACATTAATTATTGGTTTAGCCAAGTTTAGCGATGTCAGTAAACGATTTAAAACTGAAGTCATGTCAGAACTCATTGAATCAGAACTAGAGAATGGCTATTTCTCAGCAAGTCAGGGATTAAGCCAGTCAGACGTTTATGCGTGTGAGTTTATCAAACGCGCTGATCGATATCATTCGGAAGATTATATTTCAGGAACCATTGATGGTGTTGCGTTCATATCGAGTGATGTTAAACTAGAAGAACGTCACGTTAGACATACAAAAAATGGAACCAGAACCTACTATGAAACCTATTATCAAGGACGCGTGTTCGTATTTGACTTTAATAAAACATTTGATGGATATGTACAGGTTCTAGAACGTGGAAGACCGCGTAGTCGTCGAGGCTATGATCGGATTGAACTTGAAAGTTTAGCCTTTAACGACAAATTTACAACCTATACAACCAACGACCATACAGCGTTCTATATTCTAACCCCTCACTTTATGGAAGCCTTAATGGATTTCGAGAAACATAACAGGGGAAATATTGGATTTTCATTTATTGATAACAAACTCTACATTGGAATCAATAATCGCCGCGACACCTTCGAATTACAGCTATATAGACCTATTGACAAATCACTAATAGACGAGTTCCGTCGTGATTTATTGGTCGTCAAAGATGTTGTGAGCGAACTCAAACTAAATAATAATATATTCAAAAAATAGGAGGAAATATTATGCCAAGTTATATTATTGTAATACTTGTTGTTGCGGCACTAATCATATTCCCAGTTCTCTGGTATATCGCAACAATGAACAGCTTAAGACGATTAGAAGTAAAGGTAAACGAATCAGAAAGTGGAATTGATGTCGCATTAACTAAGCGGTTTGATGTTCTAACAAAGATGGTTAATACGGTAAAAGGGTATGCCAAACATGAAAAAGAAACATTGGAAAATGTGACAAAATGGCGCTCTGGAAAACCACGTTCAATGTCTATGGAGGACAAGCAAGAGTTCATGAACAAAATGAATGCATTGCAGTCTGGCATTAACGTTGCGATTGAAGCGTATCCAGATTTGAAAGCACAACAATCATTTAGTAGCTTACAAAACAGCATTAGTGATGTTGAAGAACACTTACAAGCAGCGCGCAGACTGTATAACTCTAATGTTTCAATCTTGAATTCACGGATTGTTACCTTCCCAACAAGTATCGTTGCCGGAATGATTAACATGCAACAAAAAGAATTCTTTGAAGCTGACATACAAAAACGTGAAGATGTCAAAATAGAGTTTTAAAACTACGATTCGTCGTAGTTTTTTTTGCAAAATACTTAAAAATTTCGCATAACATACAGTGTTTACACCTATTCTACACAAAATGCTTGATACATAACAGTACTTGATAAAACACTTTGACAACTTCCACATATTGGCTACATATTGCAACTTTATTTTTTCATAGTATCACTATATCCTAGTAATCAAAAGGAGGTACTATGTTAAATCAAGTTATATTAGTAGGTAGACTTGTCTATGATCCTGAATTACGGACACTAGATGATGGAACAAAAGTAACAACGATTACACTAGCAGTTGATCGAACCTTTAAAAATGCAAAAACGGGTGAGTATGATACTGACTTTATTAAGTGCTCTTTATGGCGAGGCATTGCAGAAAACACCGTTCAATATTGTAAAAAAGGCTCAACTGTAGGCATTAAAGCGAGGCTAGCACAACGGTATTTTGAATATGATGATGGTAAATCATTTTCTTATTCAGAAGTCATCGCTGAAAAAATTACATTTATTAATACCCAAACAAAAAAGGATTAGCACAAAAAAACACTATGTAAAAATAGTGTTTTTTTATGTTTATCATTCCAATAATCAGATTAATTTGGTATAATACTAATAGTAAAAAAATTGGTGATTTTATGAAAAAATGGCTTAAGGAAAACATATTTGTCAAAGATATGTTTGTCTATATATTATTCGCAGCAATAATCTTTTATATCCCGGCATGGGTAAGTGTATTGTTTGGCATCCTAAGAGGGTCTGCCGCATTAATTGGGTTCGGCAGTGCCTATGTATTACTTTGGGCTGGTCCATTCACTCCTACCATTCCGGCTATTTTTGCGATTGCTGTATTACTAAAACAATTGGTTAAATCCATTACTAACCAACGAGAGGAAGAGCATAAATGAGACAATATCTAGATCTGTTGGAACATGTGCTAGAACATGGAACCAAAAAAGAAGACCGTACAGGAACGGGGACACTGAGCACATTTGGCTATCAAATGCGCTTTGATTTAAGTGACGGTTTTCCTCTTTTAACAACCAAAAAGGTACATTTAAAATCGATTATTCATGAATTACTATGGTTTATTCAAGGAGATACCAACATTAAATATCTTGTGGATAACAATGTCCGTATATGGAATGAATGGCCATATCAAAACTTTGTCAACCACCCTGATTATACAGGCGAATCAATGAAAGAGTTTGTTGAAAAGATAAAAAATGATGACACATTCGCTAAGGAACATGGAAACCTTGGTCCCGTTTATGGACGTCAATGGCGAGCGTATGAAGGACCAGAAGGACAGATTGTTGATCAACTACAAACGGTAATTGATACGATTAAAACCAATCCGAATAGCCGCCGTATGATTGTGAATGCGTGGCATCCGCCACTGATCAATAAAATGGCGTTACCTCCATGTCATATGATGTTTCAGTTTTATGTTAATGATGGCAAACTGAGTTGTCAACTTTATCAACGAAGTGCCGATGTCTTTTTAGGCGTGCCATTCAATATAGCTAGTTATGCTTTGTTAACCATGATGATTGCACAAGTCACTGATTTAGAACCAGGTGAATTTGTTCATACATTAGGGGATACCCATATTTACTTAGATCATCTAGAACAAGTCAATACGCAATTAAAACGTGACCCTCGAGAGTTACCTAAGATGCATTTAAATCCAGAGGTCACTTCAATTGAAGACTTTACTTATGATGATTTCACTCTAGAAGGATATAATCCTCATCCTCGAATTAAAGCGAAGGTGAGTGTCTAATGATTTCGATTATTGTGGCGATGGCCAAAGATAATGTGATTGGTAAAGGGAATTTGCTACCATGGCATTATAAAGAAGATTTAGCTTACTTTAAAAAAACAACCTTAGGCCATACAGTCTTAATGGGAGAAAAGACCTTTGAGTCGATTCTCTCCTATACAAAAAAACCATTACCAGGACGAAAAAATGTCGTAGCAAGTAAAACAGGGTTTGAATATCCTGGGATTGATGTGACCAATGATGTGGTGACTTACCTAAGTCAAGTCGATAAAGATGAGGAACTCTTTGTCATTGGCGGAAAAACAATCTATGATTTAACCCTTGATTTAGCTGATCGATTATATATTACACATATTGATAAGTTCTTTGAAGGCGATGTCAGATTTCCACCAATTGACTATGGCCAGTTCAAAAAAATAAAAGAAGAACACTCTGGTGATCTACGTTTCTGTGTCTATGAAAGGATTTGATTAACATGGTCACATTTGTGTACTACACCTTTGTTTTACTCTATACAGCGATTTTAACTTTTATTACAAACGCATACGAACTGACCCACTATAG
>JAASSV010000041.1 GCA_021767685.1 Caryophanales bacterium
TAGACACTAGTATAGATACGTTAAACTTAACCAATACTGGGATAAATACATTATCCACAGGAGACACCGTTACAACGTTATCTGTGGCTACAGCGGAAACTGCTTGGACATTAGATGGTGCATTAGACACCGTTACCTTCACAGGTAATCAACTTGCGACATTAGATATTAATAATACGGCAACATCAGGAACGGCATTTGTATCCTCAGATGTTTCAACTATGACTATACTAGGCGCTATCCCATCCTTAGATATTACAAATAATACATTAACATCACTAGATGTATCAGGCGTATCTACGACGGATTTAGCGATCAGTAGTACATCACTTCAAACGTTAGATACAAGCAGTATTACACTAGATACACTGTCATTAAGCTTAACAAACAATAATTATGATATAACAGCAGATGCGAGTTCTTTAACGTTATCTGGTAATTCAACAGATACAGGTGTTGTGACATTAACATCAGAAACGTCATCTTTCACAACAGATATTGCATCTGTATCAATTTCTAGTGCGGCGTTAACAGACGTTACAGTGAGTGCACCAAGTACTCATGTAACACTTTCAGTACCTACATTAGGTAACGTAAGTGGTGCAGTAGAGGATTTAGTAGTTGATACATCAGCGCAGTTAGTGTTATCAGTTACCTCACCAACCATTACACATACAGGTGGAAACACAGTAGATATAGTCAACGGTGAATCTGTCGATAGTTTAAGCACTGATTCAGCGAATGTATCACTTGATGCAACGTCTGCATCAGATATTGCCATAGCCAGTTCGACATCCGACAGTTTAACAGTATCTGCGTCAGCTGAGATTACAGTACTTAATGTCATCGCCAATAATACCTCAACAATGACTATTAATGCGCCAGATAGTGAAATAACTTTATCGGGAACACAATTATCAACAATATCTGGCCAAATGGATACGTTAGATTTAATTAACAGCGTTACAACAACAGTCTCGATTGATGCTTTAATGACGTCATTAACAGTATCTGAGACAGATGCGATTGATACACTGATTATTAATAATGATGTTACAGTTATAGACACAGCAACCAATGCGATTACCACACTTGATGTTACATCGACAAATAGTGTCACCATCAGTAGTTTAGCAACTACTGTTGAACATAGTGGTAACACTGTTACGCTTAACCTGCTTACAACGGGGCAAACGATAAATACCGATGCGACAGATATCACACTCAATGGTCTAGAAACGTATGACACAACGTTAAATAGCACAACAATAGACCCACTAACAGTGACCCTAGATACGTTAGGTAGTGTCACAATGTCAGTGTCTGCGTCGACTCTAGCTGTCGATGGTAACATGACAGCATTAACTCTAACAGGAACAAATCTTGATAGTTTAGGAACAGATAGTTTAATCGTTAACACCACTATGACAGTCACCGATACGTTACTAACAGATCTTACCTTTGTTAGTGAGACATTAAAAGCAGAACTAGATATCTTAGAGGTAAATACATTAACAGTAGCGAATGTGGGTAACATCGTTGATATCCTATCAGGAACAACCATTGAATTAATCAGTCCGATATCACAAACGGATGTCAGTAGTTATTATTATCAAACTGAGTATGATCGCTTATGGGCTATTGAAAATAATGATAATGCGCGATATGATAGTTTCTATGATGCGGCGGTAGACGATGCGTATCAAGTTATGATTGCCAATCAATATCTTGATCATATTGATGAAGCAACCCTGAAAAATCATATTGAAACAGGATATCTTAGCGTTGATGAGTACTATCAAAGTTATCTAGATAGCGAAGGACTGACGACAGATCCAGCGAATGAAACAGAAATAAAAGATAGTATTCAAGCTACCTTAAACGATGAAGCCTTAGAGATTACAGAAACAGAGATTAACGACCAAGTAGACGCGTCAATTATCAGTGATGCAGAGGCATATCGTGATACACAAGTTGCTAATCAAACCTTCACTATTACAGTGATTTAGGAGGGGTTTTATGAAACGTTTATTAATCATATTTCTTTTTCTAATTTTCCTCACGGGGTGTGGGGTGTTTGATCGTGGCAACTATGAAAAAGATCGCCAAGGGTTCGTTATCAATGACGAACTTATTGTGAAATATCATACGAACTCAGTCGGTGAAATTGATTTGTTTATCATCGATGAACGGCTTACGTTCTTCGAGGCGGTACAGCAATTATCATTTGACGCAGACACATTAACTACCCATCCTACAGTAACGAATTATGTTACTGTAGAGACATTATCTTCATCTTGTGGGATTACATCAGATGTCCCAATACCAAAATATTTACGGATCAATGATAAAAGTTATTTTTATCATATCCGAGATAATGGATATTGCACCTATGATGAGTATGTCTTTCATCCATTAGGCTATGATTCAGGAAATGCGGATATTGAAAATACATCACCAATAGAAAATATTGACGTTATGCGATTTAATCGGACTAACTTTTCAATTAACCCATTTACAGAAATCGTTGCTATAGAGGAGATTGTCTATGATCATGAAGCTGAAGAATGGCAACAAACGCTAGTTACAGTCTTACCGATGAGTATTACACAAGCAGGACATGTCTATGTCTCGAATGAGGATTACTTATCACAATTACAGATTATTGAACAGTATCTTTTAACGAATCAATCAATCAATTTGCTCGAACTAAGAGAGGATTTCGATACCTCTGAATCGGCAATGATATGGTCAGAAGAAACGGTAGAGTTTTTAGGTCGTAATCATGATATTATTCGTTATGTAGATACACGAAATATGGACCAAATCATTGCCCTTATCAATGATGTTTTAAGTCGATTGGGGATGTTCTAAATGAAAAAACTAATATTGCTAGTATTACTTACTATGTTTGGAAGTATCCTTGTTGGATGCCAAGATGATACGGTTGATGAATATCATTTTAAAGCCCGGCGGAACAGTTACTATATCGATTCTACACGTCAGGTCCTCATCACATATGAAACAGATAATCTAGGGAAAATGGTGGATTTAACTATTAATCGATTATTAACTGTTGAAGCGATGATTTTGATGAATCCAAGTATTGACTTCGAGATGACTATTGAAGGATTTGATGGGGAAATCTTTGTTGAACCACAGAATACATGTACAGCGTTATCAAATACACTGATGGTTCCGGTTAACATTGAAGTCGGAAATACGCGCTATAAATATAATGAGGAAGAATGTCAGTACCAAATTGTTGATAGTTATAATCAATACAAGTCAGGATATGATGAAGAATATTTTCTATCAGATACTATTGCGGTAAGTCCCAATACACCAATTTCAATTGTTATCTATGATGAAGATGCGGTCGTTCGTTTTGTAGAAGTACAAACACTATTTAATTCTGTAAAAGACTTAGGACTACATACGCAAAGATTTGATGAAGAGAATGATGACTTTATTTCACCACCATTTCATTACTACCATGAAATTAAAGTCTATGAAGAACTATATTTACGTCATCAATTGAATGAAACGACAATTAATGAGATTAGTGGCTTTTCCACAGAGATAAATTTACTCGATATTGGTAATTTAGATGACGTAACTCCTTTAATAGAAAACTTTTTAGATCGCTATGAACTTGAAATTAATGCGATGAATGAACTTGAAGGAGAAATTGGGGAAAACCTTCAACAAGAATCTGAGGTAGAAACTGATGATTAGCTATACCTTAGCACAAAAAGAGGATTGTCCGTTTATTCATCAATGGGAACAAGAGGTGTTTCAGCAAAAATTACCTTACGATCAATTAGAAAGCGATATATTATTTAACACTAACAGCCTCTATATAGTGGCGAAAGATGCTGAGACCATTGGGTATATCGGCGCAACTGTTGTTGACAATCATATTGATATTATCAATCTTTTTGTATCTGAGGATTACCGGAGACAAGGCATTGCAAAAGAGTTAGTTAATCGCTTATCAGACTACACCGAGACACCAAAAGATGTTACAATAACGTTAGACGTTAAAGAAACAAATAAACACGCTATTAAACTTTATCAATCACTAGGATTTCAGATGATTGATAAGCGTAAGAATTATTATCAAGATGGTAAAGACGCGTTTGTAATGAAACGGTCTAAGGAGTGAATGAAATGATTGTATTAAGTGTTGAAAGTTCATGCGATGAAACAAGTGTTAGTATTATTAAAGATGGTACTATTGTTTTAAGCAATATTGTATTTAGTCAAATAGATGTGCATAAAGCTTATGGTGGCGTTGTCCCGGAAATTGCTTCAAGAGAACATGTTAAAGGAATTACTGTTGTTTTTGAAGAAGCATTATCAGAGGCTAATGTAACCAAAGAAGATATTGATTTAGTGGCTGTGACAAAAGGCCCAGGGCTGATTGGTAGTTTACTTGTTGGCATTAACGCCGCTAAGGCTTTTTCCTTCGCCAATGATATCCCGCTAGTTGGCGTTCATCATATCGCAGGACATATTTATGCTAATGCGATTGAAGAACCACTTGAATTTCCGTTAGTTTGTCTTGTTGTCAGTGGTGGCCATACAGAATTAATTTTAATGCGTGATCATTATCAGTTTGAAAAACTTGGAGAAACTCAAGATGATGCGGTAGGTGAAGCATACGATAAAGTGGCTAGAACTCTTGGATTAGATTATCCTGGGGGACCTGTAGTTGACAAACTTGCTCAGCAAGGTGAGCCAACTTACCCAATGCCTGATTTAACCAAGCAACCAGGGTACATGTTTTCGTTTTCAGGGATTAAATCACACATGATTAATCTTGTTCATAATGCAAATCAGCGTAATGAAGCGCTCCGTGTAAATGATGTGTGTGCGTCATTTCAAGAAGCAGTGACAGATGTATTGGTTGAAAAAAGTAAACAAGCCATTACCGAGTATGAGGCTAAAATGTTTATTGTAGCTGGTGGTGTTGCAGCAAATAAAGGATTACGTAAAAAAGTCTATGAGAGACTACCTAATATTAAAATATCTGTTCCTGATTTGGCCTATTGTACAGATAACGCTGCGATGATAGGTGTGGCTGGCTATTATCAATATATTACACGTGAAAAAACAGATACCATGGCATTAAAAGGATTTAGTCGAACACCCTTAAAATAAATTCACAACTTAGCAAAATCATATTCATAAAATTTACACAAATTTTCTATATACTAAGGGTGTATATTAAGAAAATACTATGATAGGAGCGATAACATGAGAAAATTATTTATGGCAATTTTTATTCCAATCTTAATTGTGCTAGGGACACCAGCACTTGTTGCAACGTTGATGTATGATGGTACTGGTGATGAGCATATGCCAGTTGATTTGTATACTGAAGACGCAGACGCAAGAGAAATGTTATTTACAGAGTTAGATAACTCGATATCTGACGTTGAAAATGGCGTTACAGATGATTTATTATTTAACATTCATGAAGACATTATTAATGTTGCGATTTATGAATATTTTAAAGAAGAAAATCCCGATTATGCCCCAGGAGACGATTGTGCAAATGACAATGAATGCTATGTCTTTGCTCAAGCGCAAGAGGTCGAAGGGTATGATTTATCATTACGTTTAGTCGGTGCCTGGGTATCATTCTATGATGGTGCGTCAGAACTTGATCCTGGACGTTTTGTCTTTAATGTCTTTTTAGAAGTAGACTTAAATGAAGATATCACATATAAAACCGTATTAGAGATTCATTTCTTATTTGAAGATGACCCAGATTATTATTATCTTGAGTTTGACAAGGTACAAATGGGACGTTTACCAATTCCAAAATCATTGATTTCTTCAATTGTTAATACTATTGATGATCAAGCAAATCTGAATCTTGAAGCAGAATTGGCTGAGTTACCAATGGGTAACTTTAATCTAGAAAACATCTCTTATACCGTACCAAAAGATGACATTCTAGAGCAAATTTCATCTAGTCAAGAAGGTTCTGATGCAGGTTCAGAATTAGCTCAAGAGTTGTTAAGTATCGTATTTGATCAACAACTTGTAGAGTTTGATTTACAGGATGAAGAGTTTGTACTAAATGCCGGTATTTCACAACTTGAAAATGATGACGATGTGAGTTTCCCTGAGTATTTATATGACTTACACGATACTGAAATCGTTAATGGAGAAGAAGTTGTCGGTGAGTATAATCCTGACTTATTCAATCCAGAAGAACACTTACAAAATCTATTTACCGATTATATCTTTAATAGTAGTTTAACAAATGATGATGGCTTCCGTATTCGTGAACGTGTCTTTAATAAATTGATTTATAGTTCACAAAATGGATTCACAGAAATGCGTAGTGTTAAAGAAATTCAAATTTCTGATACAGAAACGAAAGAAATTGAATTTGGACTCAAAGCAATCTGGTTTGAAATGGAAGAAACAGAAGTATATATCAATGCGTTATTCCGTATTGGAGAAATAGATTCACTACTCGTTATAAGAGCTGAAGAAGTTTCTTCTACCGCCACAGAATTACAACTTGAGTTTGTTGAAATCACCGTTGGTAAAGATGAAGGTGAAACAAACTTAGAATATCTTGAAATCGTTGATTTAGAAGTATTCCAATCTGTATTTGCTGATATTGGTGATGTCGAGTTTGGTGAATTTAATGCAGATGGTGATTTGATTATTACTGCTGAACGATTAACTGCTTTAATGGAAGATGGAACTAACGAAGGTGCTGTAGAAGTTACAAGTATTGATTTAGCAAGTAATGCGATTGTATTAAATGTTTCCACACAATATGATAGTGCATTAACTGCCTTCCAATCAGCTTTACAAGATGCTGTTGAAGATCCACAACTATTAACAAGTTTAGATGCTATTCTTGATGAAGACGATGGTGGCACTGAGCAAGCTGTTTATGATAGTGTTCAAAACATTCAGACCTCACTCACCTCATCAGAAGATGTTGACCCTGAAGATATTGATACATTAGTGGATAACTTAGAAGAACTTGATTCAGAAACACAGCAAGCCGTTATGGATTCATTTACTGACTTAATCGATGCGTCAACACTCTCAGAATATGAAAATCTATTTGGAGAATTTGATACATCTACTGAGACAACCACAGAATAAAATATGTATAAAGTTACGAAATCAAAATATAGAAAAACCCTTTAAGCAAAGGGTTTTTCTTGCAAGTTTATTTAGTACGGGAGGGAAAAGATGTTAGTTAGTGTTGTCCCTGAAATTGCCTATCAATTTAATTTTGATAGTGTCCTCATATTAATTTTATTAGCCTATATCTTTTATGGGTATTTTTCAGGTGGACATAAACAAATTCGCTTATCAATTAACTTAATCCTCCCGTTTATTATTATTTATTACTTAGGAAGAAATATCACAAAGTACTTATATGATCCTTTATCTAACACATTACTATATGAAGTAATTGCGGAAGTTACTCCGATATTCAAATACACATTAGGAATGATTATTGCGTATTTAATTACGTATTTCCTATTGTTCTTTGTTATCTTTTTGTTATCTATTTATGCGAAAAAATATATTCTTAATGAAAATATGCGCGCAAAATTAGGTAGAAAGAATAACATTATTGGGGGAGTTTTCGCTTTTATTAATGGCTATGTACTCATATACTTTTTAATTTTACCAGCGTTATCTCTGAACTTAATTGGAACTCAAGCACATGTGACAAATTTTGTCTTAGAACATCCGCCACCTTTTTCCCGTATTGCTAGAACAGCGGAGACCGCTGTCCCGATTAAAAACTTAGCGGATAAAGCAGAAGAGTTTCAACAATTACTTAGTGTTGAAGGGATTGAA
>JAASSV010000042.1 GCA_021767685.1 Caryophanales bacterium
TCTTAGATGCCGATAAACAAGGTTTCTTACGTAGTAAACGTAGTCTTATTCAAACCATAGGACGGGCCGCAAGAAACAAAGAAGGAAAAGTTATACTGTACGCAGATAAGATGACAGAAGCGATGGAAATTGCGATTGATGAAACACAACGACGTCGGACGATCCAACAAACGTACAACGAGACTCATGGTATTGAACCGGTAACAATCAATAAAGCGATCCAAGAAAGTGTTCGTGTCAAACTTGAAGTCAGTGAAGAAACCAAAACTATTGATGAGTTAACACAAGAAGAAAAAGAACGTGTTATTGCTGAATTAGAACAAGATATGAATCGAGCAGCAAAAGCGTTAGACTTTGAAAAAGCGGCAGAGTTACGCGATATTATTATTGAAATGAAGGCCACACTATAAGTGGTAGTGTCTGATAAAATATGCTATAATAGAATGATTTGGAGAGTGATATTATGGAATTAGCAATACAAATAATCATTTATAGTATTATCTTAATCTCTTTTGGTTTTGATTGGTGGTTAAGTAAGCTTAATTATGATCATCGGAATGCACCAATCCCCGAACAAGTTAAAGATATCTATGATGATAAAGAATACCAACGTTGGCAAGCATACTCAATGGATAACCACAGGTTCACAAAAATGAGTAAACTCATTTCACTAGCAGTGTTTTTAATCATACTCGTTAGTGGTGGATTTGTTATGTTTCATAACTGGGCAGAATCACTAGTTTCCAACAATTTACCATTACAAGTCATTGTCTTTATGGCACCCTATTTTCTCATCACACAACTTGTCGGTATCCCGTTATCATACTACCGAACCTTTGTAATTGAAGAAAAGTATGGGTTTAATAAAACGACAAAACAAACTTTTGTTTTAGATAAGATTAAGGGATTGATATTATCCATCATTCTTGGTGGGGGCTTACTATACTTAATTATATCTATATATGAGAGTATGCCATCTGGAACATCGTTCTTCTTAATTACTTGGGCAAGTCTTGTCATTCTGTTTATAATCATTAATATTCTTTATGTCCCAGTCTTTGTTCCAATGTTTAATAAACTAACCCCATTAGAAGAAGGAACGCTTAGAGACAAAATAATTGACTTTGCAGAAGGGGTAGGCTATGAGATTAATAAAATTAGTGTCATGGATGCTTCGAAACGTTCAACAAAGTTGAATGCCTTCTTTTCTGGATTTGGCAAGTTTAAAAATATTGTATTGTTTGATACGTTATTAGATAAGATGGATGATGATGAAATAGTGGCTGTTTTAGCTCATGAAATTGGCCATAATAAACACAAACATGTTATTTTCAATATGATTCAATCAGCCATCATCTTAACAGTTTACTTAGGTGTCTTACTACTTGTATTAAATGTTCCTGAGTTCAGTACAGCATTTGGCTTTGACTCACTAAATATTGGATTCTCTCTTATTTTATTTACTGTCTTAATTGATCCAATATCGATATTAATTGAGTTAATCACAGCAAGTTTTTCTCGTAAACACGAATATCAAGCAGATGCATACGCAGCAAGTCATACAACAAAAGATGACATGATTCAGGCGTTAAAAGTATTAACAAAAGAGAATTTTGCTAATCTAACGCCACATCCTTTATATGTAAAGTTAAGATATTCTCATCCCCCAACAGCTAGCCGTATTGCGGCAATCAATGAGGTGATTTAGTATGCGTAAAGGCGTTAAAGTCTATTTGTTTCAAGTGTTAGTACTCGCAAGTTTAGTAGTGTTATATGATGTCACAAAGTCATTACCATTATTAATTGGAATTATTGTTTTAATTAGTGCAGGATATATTATATATGGATTATACTTTAAAATTCGTCCATTACCTTATTTAGAGAAGATTGTTAATCCTGATGTTTATATGGAATATATTGAGAATAAAGTGAAGAAACGCGCGTTATTATATTATCCATTATATAAAGCGTATGGTCTTATCTATCAAAACAAGATGGAAGAAGCAATAGCGGTATACAGTGAAAGTACATTAGAGACCCGTGATTTTGATGAAGATCTATTCCGTGTTAATACGTTGGTTGAAGCCCATATTTATTACTATCAAAAAGATAAGCAAGCGCTTGTTGATTTAGAGAAACGAATTGAAGGCCACAAACACCGGACTTTTGCGCTCGGACAAACCATTGTTTTATTCCGCCATTTAATTGCAGAAGAGTATTATAAAGCTAAAGAGTTACTATTATTATTAATACCAGAGTATAAAACACGATTACATATTGTTGAGATGGAATACTATTTAGCATTATGTTATGTACAGTTAAATAATGAGACTGATGCCCTAGCAGTCATTAACTTTATGCTTGAAAAAAGATATCCACTCTTTTACACACAAAAGTTTAAAGAATTAAAAGAAGAACTTACAGAAAATGAAGAGGCTTAGTGCCTCTTTTTATTATATTTAAAGTTTAAATTAAAAAAATTAAACAAAAAATTAAAAAAATTAATTAAAAGTATTGACATCTTTGAAAATATAAGATAAACTGTAGTTGTAATTAAGAATATTTAACTTGAAATTAAAAAAATTAATTTAAGGCGGTGAGAAACTTGAAATCGAAAAAGATTCTAGATAAAATTGAATCGGGTGAGTTAACAGCACAAGATGCCTTTCAGAAACTTTACCCGATAACAAAAACAAAACCTGGTAAACGTGCTACCTTTATTAAAATGAATATTCAGGTACCGGACGAGTCAAAAGGTGTGAATACATTTTTAAGAATTTTATTTGCGTTACCGATCCCTATGGTTTTTGCGAGACTGGGCTTACGCCTGGGTAAACGTTTTGCAAAACTTGAGGATGAAGATATCGATTTTGATCAACTGTTACACATGCTTAAATATTCTAAGAATACAAGAATACATGTTGATTCTAACGATGCAGAAGTAGATATTAAAATAATTTAGGAGGAATATATATGAATAACGTTATTGGTGAATGCCCTATTTGTGGCGGAGAATTAGTTGTAAGCAAGTTAAGCTGTACATCATGTAGTACAGAAGTTTCAGGAAAATTTAAACTATCAAAGTTCAATCATTTATCAAAAGAAGATTTATATTTTATTGAAGTGTTCATTAAAAATCGTGGAAATATCAAACAAATTGAAAAAGAATTGGGGATTTCATACCCGACTGTCAAAAAGAATCTTGATGAAGTTATTGTTCATTTAGGTTATGAGGTAGCCGATGATGAAAAAGAGAAAAAAGAAGATGTGTTTAAAAAGCTAGAAAATGGAGAAATCACTGCGAAGGAAGCTGCCAAACTATTAAAGTAGATTGGAGGCGATAATATGTGTATGTATTTACACGACAACCTTGAGGTTGATTATCAATTAGAGCGTGAGAAAAACAAAATATTAATTGATTGTAATTGTAAAAATAAAAAACATTACCAAACAAAAAAATAAGAGAAATCGAAAGGAGAATTATAAATGGATGATCGTATGAGAATTTTAGAAATGATTGAGAAAAAACAAATAACTGCAGCTGAAGGCGCAGACTTATTGAAAGCATTAGACACTGGAGAAACAACCAAAATAACCCCCAAAAAAGAGGCATTTAAAATGTTTCGGATTAAAGTTTTAAGTAAAGATGGTGACAAAGTTAATGTCCAAATTCCTGTTGAGTTTGCTAAAGTCGCATTAAAAAATGGAAAAGGCTTTATGAAAATGGACCAATTAGGAGATCTTGATTTAGACGTTGATATGATTTTAGAAATGATTGATAGTGGTACACTCGGTAAAATTGTCGATATTGAATCAGCAGACGGCGATACAGTCGAAATTGTCATAGAATAATAATAATTTTAAAAAGGGCTTAGCTAAGCCCTTTTTAAATGAAATTATAACTTTTTAAGAAAGTGTGTTATAATAGATAAGAAGGCAAATAATAGAGGTGACAACGTGGTTAGTAAAAATGAGTATTATAATGTAGAATTCGTCGATATGACACATGACGGTATGGGAGTTTGTAAGATAGAAGGATTCCCTATTTTTGTTGAAAAGGCGTTAAAAGGTGAAAAAGCAGAAATCAAAGTGACGAAGGTAAATAAAAGTTTTGGCTTTGGTCGCTTAATTAATGTAACACATAAATCGCCATTTAGAAAAGAACCTATTTGCGATTATTTCGCGGAATGTGGCGGATGTAACTTAATGCATATGGATTACCAGATGCAATTGGACTTTAAACAATTTAGAGTTAAAGAGACACTCCGTAAATTAGGTAAAATCGAAACCGAAGTTAAATCAACCGAAGGAATGCTTAATCCGTATTATTATCGGAATAAAACAATCATGCCTTATGGTGAAAAAGACGGCAATATGATTGCTGGTTTATATCGGAAACGTTCACATGACATAATCGATATGAAAAAGTGTTCAATAGCGCCAAAAATCACTTCAGATATTATCAGATATCTGAAAAATGTTTTTGAAGAATTGAATATCCCTGCTTATAGTGAGGAGAATCATACGGGTGTTATTCGCCATGTTATGGTTAGAAACTCGTATAAGTATGATGATATTTCAGTCACTATTGTAACCTTTACCAAAGATTTACCTAAAAAAGACATCATTTTAGAAAAGCTTACCAACCGGTATGAAGAGATTGTATCAGTCATTCATAATGTGAATCACAAGAAAACAAATGTGGTACTCGGTAAGAAAAGTAAGGTCATTTATGGTGAAGATTATATTCGGGATGAAATTAATGGTGTGTTCTTTAAAATATCACATCGATCATTCTATCAAATTAATCCATCACAGACAGAAGATGTTTATAAGAAAGCCATTGAGTATGCAGAGTTAACAGAAGATGACGTTGTTATAGATGCTTACTGTGGTATTGGAACGATTGGACTCTCTGCTGCGAAACATGTAAAAACTGTTCTTGGTGTTGATGTGGTTAAACAAGCCATACTAGATGCTAAAGAGAATGCAGAAAACAATAAGATTGAAAATGCTAAGTTTGTCGCAGGACGTGCAGAGAAAATTATTAAGTCTTGGGCCAATTATAAAGTGGATACATTATTTATTGATCCCCCACGTAAAGGTGTCCAAAAGTCTTTCCTAGAGACGGTTAAAGACATGAGAATTCCAAAAATCGTTTATATTTCATGTAACGTTTCAACATTAGCAAGAGATTTAAACTATCTTCAATCTCATGGATATGAAGTTGAAGAAGTCACACCGTTTGATATGTTCCCACAAACAACACATATTGAAGTTGTTACAAAAATACGCTACATTGGGTAAGATTATAATATCTTGCCTTTTTTTTGTGCTATAATAGATATATGAGGTGGTAGAATGAAACATTTTCGTAAAGAACTATGGTTTAATACAAAACACAGACGCGAGTTTATTAATATTACACGTCAGGTACAGCAATGTATTACAGATAGTAAGGTGGCGCATGGCTTTGTATTAGTGAATGCGATGCATATTACCGCATCTGTATTTATTAATGATGATGAATCAGGATTACATGCTGATTTTGAGCGCTTCTTAGAGAAGTTAGCGCCAGAAAAGCCGTATGATCAATATGATCATAATGGATATGAAGATAATGCTGATGCACATATTAAACGCACAATTATGGGAAGAGAAGTTGTGTGTGCCATTACAGATGGCCAACTAGATTTTGGTCCCTGGGAACAGATATTTTATGGTGAATTTGATGGCAAACGTAAAAAACGTGTTTTAGTAAAAGTGATTGGAGAATAATGAAAAATCCATTTAAAGAGAAGGGCTATATGCTGCCAATAGCTTCTATAAACAATACATATGTTGATAATCAAAAAGTAAGTGACTTATTTCGATTATCTTTAATAAAAAAATCTATTTTGGACCATAAAGATGAATTAGGATTAGCTGAAGGTGAGCATCAAGGCGCGTTACTAGAACGCTTTAATGATTTGGTTCAATCAGATGTCCCCTCTATTAGAGAAAAAGCCCTTGAGATAGCGACAATGTATGGCCAGCGCTTAGCTCGCATATTAAGCAATTTCTTTAGACCATCAGAACTAACAAAACGAAATCAAAAACGATGGACTGAAGAACACTGGGCGTATTGGCAATCAATTGAACAAATATATCTTGTCGGAGGGATAACCTCACCAATATTAACAAAAATTTTCTTTAATGAGATTAAATCTCATTTTAAGGCTAAAGGATTAGATAAAGAAGTCGTGTTTATTGCCGGGTCGCAAAACCTTGGAACAAAAGGGTTAGCGACTTTAGTAGAAGACGGAGAGTATTTGTTGTTTGATTTTGGCCAAACTAAAATAAAACGGGCTCATCATATTAAAGATAAAGGCGAAACTAAGGTCGATATCATACTAAATACCATTGATTCAAAATATTTATTTTATAAAGAAAAGGATCAGGAAGAGTTAGTACATATCGCCGAGAACTTACATAAATATATCGTTGATGTGATTAAACGTACAGCCAGTGAAGTTGCTTTTGAAGGTAATGGGATTCATCTAGCTATTGCTAATTATGTTAATGACGGTAAGTTATATCCTAATCGTGGTGGCTATGCGAAATTATCAACGATAGCTAATCACTATGAGTCATTTCTAAGTGATGAAGTATCTAAGGAATTGGGACGAGATATACATGTTACATTACATCATGATACATCAGCAATGGCACTTAATTTTAAAGAGGAACAACAGATAGCTGTTTTATCAATTGGAACAGCATTTGGTGTTGCATTTCCAGACTAAACACGTTATAGTAGAACGAATAGAACAAAGAAAGAGGCAATTATGAGTATGTTAGAAAAAGGTCAAAAAGTACTATTGACCATAAAAAGATTAGGTATTAATGGAGAAGGTATTGGGTACTATAAAAGAAAGGCAGTTTTTGTTGAAGGTGCTATCCCACCAGAAGAAGTTATCGTTAAGATCACAAAGGTCTATAATAACTATGCTGTTGGTGAAATTGATCGAATTAGACTACGCGCACAGCAAAGAACGAAACCATTCTGTCCGTATTATGATGAGTGTGGTGGATGCCAAATACAGCATATTAACTACAACGAACAGCTATTATTAAAACAAGAAATGCTTGAACAGGCATTTGATCGTTATACTAATATAGATACTAAGAAAGTTCCATTTAAATTAATGGAAGGAATGCGTCATCATACGCATTATCGGCATAAATCACAAATGCCAGTAAGAAATACAAAAACAGGATTGACCACTGGGTTATATAGAAGAGATTCTAATGACCTTGTAGATGTTGTTCACTGTCCTGTTCACTCGGAATTTATTAATCAAACAAATGAAGAAGTTATCGCAATATGTGATAAGCATAAAATATACGCATTTGATCCGAAAACAATGTATGGGTTACTAAGATATATTGTTATTAGACAATCTCACTTAACAGATGAGCTTCAAGTTACACTCGTAGTCACTATTTTTAATAAAGCGCTATTTGATGTCGCTAATGAGATAATTAAACTACCTAATGTTGTTAGTGTTGGGATATCCAAGAACAAAGATGTTGAAAATGTTGAAATATTTGGTGATAATGTAGAAATCTTAGCTGGTAAAGAAACGATTAGAGAAGGTATTGGAGATATCGTTTATGATCTTAAGCCAAAAGCCTTTTACCAATTGAATCCAGTACAAGCTATTAAGTTATATCAATATGTTAAGGAACAGATTACTGATATTGAGAACAAAACAATAATTGATGGATACTGTGGTGCAGGAGCAATGAGTTTGTATTTAGCAAAATATGCAAAAACTGTATATGGTATTGATATTGCAAAAGAA
>JAASSV010000003.1 GCA_021767685.1 Caryophanales bacterium
ATCATTGGGAGCTATTAAATAAATATAGTTATTAGCGACCTTAAAGATTGTTTCGACGGGTTCAAAGATTTCTTGGTAGACAACATCGTCTAAATCATCTTTCACTTGGTCTTTTATGTCATTCCAAACAAGCATATATTGATCCATCTATTTCACCTCTTGCTTTCGTAAACAATATAGCATATAATTTAGTGGAAAAGAACGAAAAGTTATACACCCAGAATGTGGAAAACTATTTTTATCCACAAGAGTTTTCAACGGTGTTGAGTATGGGAAATCTCTTTATATAAGTATCAAATGTGTTTTTCCACAATGGTGTGAAAAATCTTTCGACAGCGTCCACTTATCCACAATTGAAAATATGGAAATAACGCAATAAAGCCAAATCACTATGTGGAAAACTTTTCACAAGCTATGTGTCTTATTTGTAAATTATAATATTTTAACGGATAGTGAATGGACTCTTTGTTGATTTTTTTTTGTTTATAGTTGACATCAAACTAATATATATATATAATAGCATAGCATGGTTACAATGAAACTAGGAGGTGTTGATTCATGTCTAAAAGAACATATCAACCAAACAAGCGTAAAAAAGCGAAAAAGCATGGCTTCTTCTCAAGAATGAAGAGCAAAAATGGTAGAAAAATTTTAAAAAGAAGACGTGCCAAAGGCCGTAAACAACTAACCAAATAAGTACATATTAAATAAAACCGTAATATATTAATATACCCGAACCCACCTGAAAAATATATATTCATATTTTTTTGGGTGGGTTTTATAATGGTTGGTGATTAAAATGGACAAAGCACATCGTATTAAAGAAAACAGTGAGATAAAAGAGTTAATTAAGCATAAACATAGTGCGGGAAATCGTTACTTTGTTGTGTATAAAAAAAACAACCATGATATGACTCATTATCGCTTTGCTGTCAGTGTTTCAAAGAAGTTTGGGAATGCTGTTAAAAGAAATTTGGCGAAACGTCGCGTTCGAGAGATTATTCGTATGCAAAAAATTAACGAACCGGTAGACTTATTTGTCGTGATCAAGAATAATGCGTCGAATTTGACGTTTCAAGAACAACAAAAACAACTGAAGTTTTTGTTGAAAAAACTAAACATAAAAGGTGATTAAAATGACGAAACAAAGAAGAATCCAGTTGCTTGCGGTTACGGTTATCTTAGTAGTTTTACTAAGTTCATGTAGCGGAGGAACAACAATGTATGAGCAACCAATTGGTGTTGAAGGCGGTTGGGGATGGTTACAATGGATTATTAGCCATATCGCAGATTTTACTTATTGGGTAAGCCAGAAACTAGGATACAATTACTGGGCTGGTTTAATTGTAGTAACTTTAATTGTACGTTCACTTGGGTGGCCAATTTATGCTAAAAGTAATGCAATGACAATGAATATGCAAGCAGCACAGCCTGAATTGAACAAAATTCAAGAAAAGTATAAAGGCAGAGACGATGAAGTAAGTCAACGCAAAATGCAACAAGAAACGCTAGCTGTTTATAAGAAATATAATATTAACCCATTAGGATGTTTACTTCCATTCTTGCAAATGCCAATCTTTATCGCCATGTACCAAGTGGTAAGAAGAATGCCATTATCGAACGGTATTGCTGAAGGAGCAAGAGATTATTCAGCTTTAGATTATACATTCTTTGGAATTGATTTAAAATCAGGAATTATTTGGGCCGAAGGCTTCTTAGGTGTTTTCCCAGAAATCTTACTACCAATCTTAGTTGGAGTCTTGATGTTTGCGTATCAACGCTATTCAATGAAAAAACCTGATTACTTACAAAACAAGAAATACCAAACAGAACAAGCAGCGAAATCACAACAACAAATGAAATATATGTCTTACTTCATGGTATTTATGTTAGTAAGTATCGCTGTAACAAACAACGGTATCGCATTATATTGGATCGTTGGTAATGCCTTCCAGTTCCTCCAAACATATATTACTCGGAAACATGGATACAAAAAACATTTGGAAATGGAAAAAGAGAAGAAAGTAATTCTGTGAGAAGGATGATACAATGAAAGAATTAGAATTTGAAATAAAAAATGTGGATGATGCTTTAGATTATGCAGCTAAAGAAATGCGCTTAGATAAATCATATTTAGATATTGAAGTGATTGATAAAAAAGGTATGATTATTAAAACATATATTTGTAAAGCAACCGTAAAGGTAACACCTGCAGAAGTTGCCTTTGAAACATTAGAAACAATGTTTAACACCATGGATATTGATGCCAATATAGAAATGCGTGTACGCGATAATAAAATTGAATACAAAATTGAAACAGATGAAAATCCGTTATTAATTGGTAAAGGTGGAAAAACCTTAGAACGTATTCAGTACTATATTCGCAACCTTGTTAATCAATTTTATGATGATCACGCGATTGTTCAAGTAGATATTGGTGGATATAAAGCCAATCGTAAAAAACAACTAGAGATATTAGCGACTAAAACAGCTAAAAATGTAGCGCGTTCTAAAGTTGAAGCAAGTTTAGAACCTATGAATGCTTATGAGCGTCGTATTATTCATACAAAATTGGCTGATTGGCGCGATGTTACAACAGTGTCTAAAGGAGAAGGAAATAAACGCCACTTAGTGATTAAACCGAAGAGGCGATAACATGAAATGTGTTGTTGGATTAGGTAATCCAGGAAGTAAATATTCCTTCACAAGACACAATATTGGGTTTATGGTTTTAGATCATATCGCTCATGAACATGGCTTAACATTTAAAAAAGAAAACAAATTCAAAGCAGAAGTAGTGAAATGGAAAGATACCATTTTATTGAAACCACATACCTTCATGAATCTTAGTGGTGAAAGTCTTAGAAGCCTTATGGCATACTATAATATTGACTTAGACGATATTTTAGTGATTTATGATGACTTAGCACTAGATATTGGTGCGATTCGACTTCGTCCAAAAGGCGGAAGTGGTGGACATAATGGGATTAAATCAATCATCACAAATGTAGATTCACAAGAGTTTAAGCGTTTGCGTATTGGAATAGGAAATAATCCAATGATTGAAGGAAAAGACTATGTTCTTGGCAAATTTTTAAAGAAAAATCAAGAAACAATAGAAACCACAATTAAGCAATCTCGTGAGATTGTCGAGAAATTTGTTGATGGTGTTCCATTCAATAATATTATGAATCAATATAATACAAATAATAATTGAAACTAAGCCCAAAAAATGGGCTTTTTTTCTTGCTAGGATAAAGGCATTGTGGTACTATAATTATGCAAATCAGCGAATCCCCCTAATTCCAGGGATTTCGCCAATTGTACGTGGAGGTATTCTAATGAAACCGATAATAAACTATCTTAAAGCAACCCCGTTTTACAAGCAGTATGAGACACAGTTACTCAATTTATCTGAAAGTCATATTACTAACTCTAATGATGCTATTAATACACTATTAGTAGGGTCATATTTTGACGAACATCAAGAATCTATCGTGGTTGTTACACCTAATATCTACAAAGCACAAAAAGTCTATGAACAACTTGCAAATATTATCCCCGAGGAGCAACTTACCTTCTTTCCTCAAGATGAGTTTATGACGACAGAAATGCTTGCAATGAGTACAGAATTTAAGGTAGAAAGAATGAATACCGTTGCGAAAATCTTAGATAAGAAGCCTCTAGTAGTTGTTACCAACACAACCGGATATACAAAAGAATTAATCCCATTAAATTCATGGGAAAACGCTATAATGAAGCTTTTTGTTGGCAAAATAATTGAAGTTGAAACACTTGTTGAACGCCTTGTTCATCTTGGATATCAACGTGAGGATATGGTTGAAAACCAAGGAGAGTTTAGTGTTCGAGGGAGTATTGTGGATATTTATCCCATCAATCAAAACGATCCTATACGTATAGATTTCTTTGATGATGAAATTGATACGATTAGAAAATTTGAAACAGATACGCAACGTTCAACGATTAAAATTAAAGAGTATGATGTCTTTCCAATGTTCGAGTTCTTTTACTCAGATGAAACCTTTAAAGACATTAAGGAAAAAGTAACGACACTTAAAGCGGATTTTGATACAAAATCACAAGAACGAATCGATGAAGAACTTAACCAGTTAGAACACCGACACGAAATGGATAACTTATATCGCTATATGAGATTTGTCTATGATCACCAAGAATCTTTAAGTGATTATCTTGGTAATAAGATGGTTGTGTTTTGGAATCATAAACAGGTTATGGATAACTATGAGACAATTGTACACGACATCACAGAGTGGTATCAAACAACAAACGACTATCCTAAATTAGGATTTAAGTTCATTAAAGATATTGAACATATATATAACAAAAAAACGCTTAAAATAGATGTTTTTGGCGATAAAGTTGTTAAAGATAATAATCAAATTAATGTGAAATCTAAAGCAGTAACAGAGTATAACAGCAACTTGAAGATGCTAATTGGAGACTTGAAAAAGTATGATGGATTTACTACAACGATTCTTTCATTCCAATCACATCAAAAGTTGATTGATTTCACACAGCTTATAGAAGATAAGATTTCTTATCAAATCATAGGTAAAAATGACAGTATATCACCAAAACAATTAAATATTATTGAAAGTGATTTTAACAATCCAATAGAGTTTTTCAGTATTAATACGATATTCTTATCAGAAGCAAGCATTTTCCATAAACAACAGACAAAAAAAGCTAAATTTAAATCCTCATTAAAAGATACCAAAAAAGTATCGACAGTAAATCAACTTAAAAAAGGTGATTTAATTGTCCACTATGATCATGGAATTGGGCGTTTCTTAGGTGTGAAAGAAATGACACTGGGTGATAGAACTAATGATTACGTTCATATCGCATATAAAGGCGATGATTCGCTTTATATACCAGTTGAAAATATTCATCTAATTCAAAAATATGTTGCTAGCGAAGGGAAACAACCAAAAATAAACCGTTTAGGTGGAACAGCGTGGGCTAAAACAAAACAGCGTGTACGTAAACGGGTTAAAAATATTGCAGATCAACTGATAAAACTATACGCAGAACGCGAAAAGGCAAAAGGGTTTGCGTATAGTGAAGACACAGAGTTACAAAAGGAGTTTGAGCGAGAGTTTCCTTATATTGAAACAGATGATCAATTAAGCGCCATTAAAGAGATAAAAACAGACATGGAACAACCTATTCCAATGGATCGGTTACTCTGTGGTGACGTAGGATATGGTAAAACAGAAGTTGCCATGAGAGCGGCGTTTAAGGCAGTTTTAGATAATAAACAAGTTGCGTATTTAGCACCAACGACTGTATTATCTCGTCAACATTTTTATACATTTAAAGAACGGTTTGATCAATTTGGAATTAAAATTGGGTTATTAAACCGATTTGTTACGAAAGCAGTACAACGAGACATTATTCAAAAAGCTAGTGTTGGGGAGATTGACATTGTTATAGGAACCCATCGCCTATTATCTAAAGACATGCAGTTTAATGATTTAGGCCTTCTCATTATTGATGAAGAACAGCGGTTTGGAGTAGAACATAAAGAAATCATTAAACAAATGAAAGTTAATATTGATGTACTATCACTAAGTGCAACCCCTATCCCAAGAACATTACAAATGGCTATCATGGGGGTAAAAAATATGAGTTTACTTGAAACCCCACCATTAAACCGATACCCAATACAAACATATGTTCTTGAGAGAAATGACTCTGTGATACGGGATGCTATTCAACGGGAAATGGCTAGAGATGGACAAGTATTCTACTTATATAATCGTGTTGATGATATTCAAAGAGTCGCTTATCGTATTCAACGATTATGCCCTGAAGCACGAGTTGTTTATGCTCATGGTAAAATGAGTCGTCTTAAACTAGAAGAAGTAATCACAGCCTTTTTAGACAATGAGTATGACGTTTTAGTCTCAACAACAATTATAGAAACGGGAATTGATATCCCTAATGCTAATACCTTACTTGTACATGATGCAGATCGTCTTGGTCTCGCTCAACTTTACCAATTAAGAGGACGCGTAGGACGATCAAATCGTATTGCTTATGCTTACTTAATGTACCAAAAAGATAAAACATTAACCGATGAAGCAACAAAGCGATTAAAAGTTATCAAAGAATTTACGGAATTGGGGTCAGGATTCAAAATTGCTATGCGTGATTTATCTATCCGTGGGGCAGGAGACATTTTAGGAACTGAGCAATCAGGATTCATGGATAGTGTCGGTATTGATTTATTCCTTGATATGCTAAAAGAAGAGGTAGATGCTAGACAATCAGGGGAAGAACCAGAATTACAAGAGCCAGATGAAAAATCTAAAATCCGACTTCAAGTTGATAAATACATTGACACAAACTACATTCAAAATGATTATGTAAAAATTGAGATGCATAAAAAAATCGCTAAAATAACTTCTGAAGACGATATTGAGCAATTAAAAGAAGAGTTTACGGATCGCTTCGGTGCTCCTAACGAAGACATTATTCTTTATATGTATGAAAAACTCTTTGAACACCTAGCTAACCAAGTGGGAATCGACAAAGTTAGGGAAACAAAAACCAATATTACATTTACTCTTTCAGAAGAGGCGTCCAAAGATATAAATGGAGAATATCTGTTTAATCGAGCGAATGAAATAAGTCCTTATATCCGTTTTTCATACCGCTTAGATAGACTAAATATTATCATTGATACCGTAAAACTAAATAAGCATTATCTTTATACAATTGTTGCTTTATTACAAATTATGTAATTATGGGAAAAGGCTTATTTATAGGAATAAATCAATCATTAAAAGGAAACAACATAATTGATAGTTGACACTCGTAAGTTGTGATGGTACTATACAAATGGACGAAAACACATTGACGCATCAAACCCCATTTATAGTTTAATACTATAAACATGATGCGTCTTTTACTTTTTTAGGAGGAACTATGAAAGAAAAGTATGATATTGTCATTGTTGGTGCTGGTCCAGCCGGAATATTTGCCGCGTATGAACTGCATCAAAAAAACCCAAAACTGGATGTACTTCTAATTGATAAAGGATTAAATATTTATGATCGCAAATGCCCTATACTTGAAAAGAAAATCACTAAGTGTCCTGTAAATAAAAAAGGTGTTAGTGGGTGTTATCCAGCCTGTTCGATAACCAACGGATTCGGTGGAGCTGGGGCCTATTCTGATGGTAAGTTCAATATAACTAGTGAATTTGGCGGATGGATGACAGAGTACCTAGAACGTGATGAAGTCGAAGAGTTAATTCATTACGTTGATGAAATTAATTTAAAACATGGTGCAACAAAGACAATTACAGATCCAACAACTAAAAAAGTAAAAGAAATTGAAAAACGAGGGTTAGCTTCGGGATTAAAGTTATTACGAGCTAAAGTCAGACATTTAGGGACTGAAGATAATTTAGAAATTCTAAAAAGTATTTATAGTTATTTAAGTGATAAAATCACAATGAAATACAAAACTGAAGTCACTGATTTAGTAGTGGAAAATCGCTCTATAAAGGGAATAAAAATAAAGGATGACATTATTTCTTGTCAACAAGTTATACTTGCTCCTGGTAGAGATGGATCAAGTTGGTTAACCGAGTTAAGTAAGAAATATGATATCCCACAGACAGCGAATCAAGTTGATATCGGTGTTCGTGTTGAAACAAATGACGAGTTAATGGAAGAAATTAATGAAAACTTATATGAAGGTAAGTTTATCTATAGAACTAGCGTTGGAACAACAGTGCGAACTTTCTGTTCGAATCCTAGTGGACATGTCGTTATTGAAAACCACAGTGGAACAATGTTGGCCAATGGGCATTCTTATCGAGATCCTAAATTAGGAAGTCGCAATACCAACTTTGCGTTACTTGTATCACACAAATTTTCTAAACCGTTCAGTGAACCAAATGAGTTTGCTCATGAAGTCAGTCGGTTAGCTAATAAACTAAGTAGTGGAGCGATTATCGTTCAAACGTATGGAGACATCAAACGTGGTAGACGAACAACTGAGAAGCGCTTGAAAGAGAGTTTTGTCTCATCAACTTTAAAAGAAGCCGTACCGGGTGATTTAGGGCTAGTCTTACCATATAATACAATGAAGTCCATTATTGAAATGGTCGAAGCGTTAGAAAATGTGACACCAGGTATTGCATCTGATCACACACTATTCTATGGTATAGAGGCTAAATTCTATAGTGCTAGACCTGAAATGAATAAGCATTTTGAAGCACCAATTAACGGATTATACTTTGGTGGAGACGGAGCTGGTATAACGCGTGGGTTAGCCCAGGCTGGAGCTAGTGGCGTTTGGGCTGCAAGAGATATTTTAAGACAATATTAGGAGGAAACTATGAAAAATGTTGTTATTGTAGGAACACAGTGGGGCGATGAAGGTAAAGGAAAGATTACAGATTTTCTCGCGGGCAAAGCAGATGTCGTTGTTAGATTTCAAGGTGGAAATAATGCAGGACATACCATCAAGTTTGATGGTAATAAATATGCATTACACCTCATTCCATCGGGTATATTCAGACCAGAGGCAATGAATATCTTAGCAAACGGTATGGTAATTAATCCAAAAGCATTACTTGAAGAGTTAGCTATGCTAAAAAAGAACAATATAACACAATATAATTTAGCTATTAGTAATCGCGCACACGTCTTGCTTCCATATCATATGCAGTTAGATCAATTATATGAAGATTTAAAATCTAATGAGAAAAAGGTAGGAACAACAAAAAAAGGGATTGGCCCAGCATACATGGATAAGGTTAGTCGTATCGGAATCCGCATGGCAGATTTTATCGATGAAGAGACATTTTATGATAAATTAAACGATAATATCACATATTATAATAATTTATTTAAACTTTACGGTTATGATCAATTTGACGTAGATAATGTATATAATGAATTTAAAGAGTATGCGAAAGATATTAAAGAACTTGTAACGGATACAAGTTTGTTGTTACATAAATATAACGAAGAAGGCAAAAAAATAGTATACGAAGGTGCTCAAGGCAATTTACTTTGCATTGATCATGGAACCTACCCATATGTAACATCGAGTTCACCAACCGCTGCATCTGTGCCGCTTAATACAGGGATTTCCCCTCAATTCATTACAGATGTTGTAGGTATTACAAAAGCATATTCTACACGTGTTGGTAGTGGACATTTTGCGACAGAGTTCGACAATGATGTTGCAAAACAGATTCGTACTGTGGGGAATGAGTTTGGGACAACAACTGGTAGACCGCGACGTATTGGTTGGATAGATACAGTTGTTTTACGTCATTCTAAACGCGTTAGTGGGATTAACCACTTAAGCGTTATGTTATTAGATGTATTGACAGGTATTAAAGAATTAAAAATTTGTGTCGCATATAAGTTAGATGGTAAAGAGATTGATTATATACCAGCTAATATTAAAGATTATAATCGTTGTAAACCTGTTTATGAAACACTAGATGGTTGGAGTGAAGATATTACAAATGTCTCTTCGTTTAGCGATTTACCAGCAAATGCTCAACGATACTTAGAACGTATTTCCGAGTTAACAGGAATTCAATTATCAATCTTTAGTGTCGGACCTGATCGGACACAGACTATTATATTAAATAACATTATATAAAAAATCCTAGGAGAAATCTCCTAGGATATTTTTTTATTTAAGACAGTAGTAAGATTGTTTGCTTTAATCATCAAATCATCAAACTTTTTCGGCTTCAATGATTGTGCCCCATCACTTAAGGCGTTTTCAGGTTCATGATGAACTTCAATAATTAATCCATCAGCACCCGCAGCGATACTTGCCATTGATAAACTCTCTACTAAATCCCAATGTCCAGCAGCATGTGATGGATCAATAATCACTGGTAAATGGCTTAGTTTCTTGATTATTGGGATGGTTGAAATGTCTAGTGTGTTACGTGTATACGGTTCGAATGTTCGAATTCCTCGTTCACATAATATGACATTTTCGTTTCCACCAGCCATGATATATTCAGCACTCATTAACCATTCTTCAATGGTGTTTGAGAATCCGCGTTTTAACATTACAGGTTTATCAATTTTACCTAATTCTTTAAGTAAGGCGAAGTTTTGCATGTTTCTAGCACCAATTTGAATAATATCAACATATTCTAAAAATTCAGGTATATGATCTTTATCCATTAACTCAGAAACAATTGGCATATTGTATTTTTGGCCAACTTCATTAAGAATCTTTAATCCTTCTTTACCCATTCCTTGGAAAGTATAAGGGCTGGTTCTTGGTTTATAAGCACCACCGCGTAAAATATGTGCACCGCTCTTCTTCACAGCTTTAGCGATAATGTCAACTTGTTGTTTAGATTCAACACTACAAGGCCCCGCCATAACAGTTAAGTTAGGGCCTCCAATGGTGACATCTTTAACTTTAATGAGCGTATCTTCATTTTTTAACTTGCGATTTACCTTTTTAAAAGGCTCTTGAATGCGAATAACACTATCTACACTTTCAAACGCATATAAGCTACGTGTATCGAACTGTGCGGTATCACCCACAACACCGAAAATGTGGTAAGTTTCACCAACACTATCATGTATTTCAAACCCTTTGGCTTTTAAGTGATTCTGTACTTTCTTAATTTGTTCTTTTGTTGATTGTTTCTTCATTTTAATAATCATGTGTCTAAACCTCTTCTTTTATTAAGTATTTGAGTCCATCAAGATAACTGTTAAAGCCATCGCCTTGAAATGTAGCAATACAAGCTTCTTTGATGACGGATTGATGTCTGAATTTGTCACGGTTTTCAGGTGTTGTTAAATGAACTTCAACAACTGGGGTAGTAATAGATTTAATAGCATCATACAATGAATATGAATAGTGGGTAAGCGCTCCAGCATTAAGTATTACAGCATCGAAATGATCGTGAGCGTAATGGAGTAAATCAATTAAAACACCTTCAAAATTACTTTGTTTGATGTCTACGGTAATATTATTTTCTTGAGCAAAAGTCTTTAATGTATCTTCTAAATCGTGATAGGTTTTATTACCATAAATGTCAGGTTCTCTAATTCCTAACATATTTAAGTTAGGACCATTTAAGATTAGTATATTCATTCAGTGCCACCACCATTCGTTTTAGGATTGTATCAATGTCTAAAGTATCTTTCTTTATAACAATATCTGCGGAGTTTATGTAGGTATTGTAACGCTTATTATATAATATCTCAAGTGATTTGTTATCTTTTAACAAAGGACGTTTTTTGGGGTTAAATGATTGTAACATTGATAGTGGAGTATCAATAAACAGGATAATACCGTTGCTCTTTAGTGCTTTGATATTATTATTGTTAACAATCACACCACCGCCACAAGAAATAACGTTGTTATGCATTTTAGCATATTTTATTGTTGTTTTTGATTCTATATTACGGAAGTAAGGCTCGCCTTTATATTTGAATATATCTGTTATTGACTGGGATTGAGACAATTCAATTTCAGCATCAATATCAACTAATTCTTTCTTTAGTAATTTAGATAATTTATCTCCATAAAGGGATTTACCAGACATTGGCATACCAATTAAAACAATATTGTATTGTTCTTTTAAAAGGGAATGATAGTATTCATTTACTTTCGCAATAGGAATGTTTATTCCATGAAATAATTCAATTGCTTTAATAGCTTGAGTAACTAACATATATAATCCATTAATCACTTTTATACCATATGATTTAGCTTGAGTTAAAAGTGGGGTTGATAACGGGTTATAAATAACATCAATAACAGCTTCAATATTGTAATTATCTGAAAAAGTGATTGGTAATTCATCTAATATATTAGGATACATACCAACGGGTGTCGCATTAAAAATTAGATCATAATCCAATTTATTGAGTTTGGATAATTTGCTTTGATTATCTTTTGGATGGCGTGCTGCAATAGTAATATCTAGGGCATCATGTTGTTGACAATAATATTCAATTGTTCTACTAGTTGAGCCATTTCCTAGTATTAATATACTTTTATCTTTAACTGTTATACTGTTATATTTTAGCAAAGATTCAATGCCGTAATAGTCAGTGTTGTAACCAATCAGTTGATTATTCTTATTAATGATTGTATTAACAACACCAATGGCTTTGGCTTCTTTGGATATGTCATCTAAATATGAGATAACCGCTTTTTTGTAAGGAATAGTTACATTAATACCTTTAAACGGTCTAGACTCTAGGAAAGATGAAATATCATCTAGTTCGATTAGGTGATATGATTTATTTGTAAAGTGTTCATGAATTTCTTTTGAGAAACTATGTGATAACTGTTTGCCTAACAAGCCATAGTTTGTCATGGTTTTTGGATATCCTTGCTATTAGTTAGAATGCATTTATAAACATTCTTTATTTGTGGGTAAGCGCTATATTTAGACGTTTTGTTATAAATGTCGGTTTCTCTATCCGTATGTAAAACAGGGACATTATGTTGTTGTTTATATATGCCAACTGCCTTTGATAATTTAAATCGTTTATCAAGTAGCGCCATTAATTGATCATCAATTTCATCAATTTGTTGTCTAAGGGCTTTTAAATCATCCATGAATATCCCTCTTCTTTCGTTAATGCTTCGACAATAGCATATGCTGTCATGGCATTAATAACATGAATAACACGATGAACAATAGCTGGATCGTGACGTCCATCTAAGGTATATGTTAACGATTCTTTTGTCTTATAATTTACGGTCTCTTGTGGTTTCCCAATAGATGCTGTCGGTTTCACTGCAGATGTAAAGACAATTGGCATACCATTTGAAATACCGCCTTGAATACCACCAGAATTATTGGTTTTTGTCTTTATTACGTTGTTTTCGACAGTAAAAGGATCGTTTGCTTCAGATCCATAAAGACGTGTTATATCGAAGCCTTTACCGAAAGCAACGCCTTTAATAGCAGGAATACTATAAATGTGTTTAGCAAGTAGACTTTCTAAAGTGTTGAAATAAGGACCACCTATGCCTATTGGCATATTTAGAATCGCTGTTTCAATCGTTCCACCCACACTATCCTTATTCTCTTTTGCATTTAAAATCATGTCTTGAAATTCAGGTATTACAGTCTTATCAACAACTGGAAAATCGCTATTTAATAAGGTTTTAAGTTTTTTATCACTTAAGTTATCAAGAGTGAATTTCATGTCTTCAATATCTTTTATTGAAGATATGTGGGATCCAATTATGATATTTCGTTTTTCGAGTAACTGCATGCATATTGCACCAAGGATTACTAATGAAGCAGTAATACGACCGGAAAAATGCCCACCACCCCGGTAATCATGATGTGAACGATATTTCTTATGGGCAGTAAAGTCTGAATGGGACGGACGTAAAACATCCTTGTTATAATCTTTTGAGCGAGTATCTTTATTAGGAATAACAATGGTTAATGGTGTACCGGTTGTTTTTCCCTCAAAATAGCCACTTATGATTTCATAAGGATCTGGTTCACTTCGTTTAGTTGATAGAGAAGATGTTGGTCTTCTTCTTTCTAATGCGTGTTTAATTTTTGATTCATCTAGTGATATCCCAGCGGGCAGGTTGTGTAGCGTAATGCCAATCATCTTACCATGAGATTCTCCAAATAAACTTATTGGTATTGCATCTCCGATTACACTCATAATATCACCTCAAATAGTGTGTGATGTCTTTTTTGTTTATTGTTTTAATAAAGCCGTTACCCACTTCTTCTACCATGATAAAGTTTAAATTATCTTTATACGCTTTTTTGTCAGTGTTAATAATTTTGAGTAATGCCTCTTTATCATAATCATATGTTGTTGGAAGGTTATAATTTTCTAGTAGTTTATATAAGGAATCCTTAAACTTTTGTTTTTTTGCTGCCATTGCCATTCCAACCGCAACAGCCTCACCGTGTAATAGTTTATACTCAGAAAACTGTTCTAAGGCATGGCCAATTGTGTGGCCATAGTTAAGCAATTGTCTAACGCCCTGGTCTTTTTCATCTAAATAGACTATTCGGGCTTTTATGGCAATACACGTCGCGATAATATCATCAATTATTTTAAGAATATTTGGCGTGTTTAAGCGATTATATAGTTCTTTGTCTGCGATGAGACCATATTTAATGACTTCAGCCATCCCGTTATTAAAATGACGAGTCTCTAAGGTATTTAAGGTTTCAGGATCAATTAATACTTTTGTTGGGTGTTTAAAAGCGCCTATAGCATTTTTCATTTTAGGTGTATTTACTGCGGTTTTACCTCCTACACTGCTATCTACTTGTGCTAGAAGTGTTGTTGGAATTTGAATATAATCAATACCTCGCATGTAAACACTAGCAATAAAGCCGGCTAAATCACCAACAACCCCACCACCAAGGGCGATGAGAACATAATCTTTGGTAACACCATCTTCGATCATTTTTTCAATAATATCATTGGCAACATGAATTGTTTTGGATTGTTCTCCAGCTTTAATGAAATAACTGTGCCTAATTGTGACTTGATCACTTATCGAATCATAATACTGTTTAGGAATATTATCATCTGAAATCAAGACATAATTATCCTCTTTTGGTAAATAAGGAACGATATTATCTATTAATTGGTGTTGGATATATACTGTATAAGTATGGTGTTTTGTTTTGACAAAAACCTTTTTCATTATACTCACTCCTTAATCTCAATAATGCCACCGAGACGTTGATAATCTTCAAAAAATGTTGGATAGGACTTATTAACAGCAGTAGCATTTGTTAATGTAACGGGATCCTTACAGACAGTAGCAGCAATGGCTACCATCATAGCAATACGATGATCATTGAAGGAATCAACCGTAACACCGCCATCTAACTGTTTTTTACCATGAACAGTGATGGATGACTCATCACTCGTAATATCAGCACCTAACTGTTTTAAGGTGGTTACTGTTGAATTTACGCGATCAGATTCCTTTATTCTTAGTCTTTCAATGTTAATTAGTTTTGTAGTCCCTTCACTAACAGCTCCTAATAGTGAGAGTATTGGTGCTAAATCAGGACAGTCAGCAACATCAATCACCATACCTGATGTATCGCTTTTTGTTATATTAAAGCCATTTTCCATGACTACAGGGTTAGCATTCATATCTGTTAACAGATCAATAATCACACGATCACCCTGAACACTGTTGATATTTAGATTGTCAATTGAGATACCTCCATTGATTGCCCCAGCAACCATAAAGAAAGCTGCTTGGGAGTAATCTCCCTCAATTGCCATTTTTGTTCCATTATAGGATTGATTTCCCTTAATATAATATCGATCATCGTGTTCGCGTATAGAGACTCCAAAAGAACGCAGAACATCAATTGTGAGATCAATATAACTTTTAGACTCTAGGTTTCCTTTAACAATAAGCGTGGAATCATTATCTACAAGCGGCAATGTTAGCATTAGTCCAGTAAAAAATTGGGAACTAATAGATCCATCTAACTCATATGTATTACCTTTAATTGAGCCATTTACCACTATTTTATCTTGGGCTATTTCGAGCATTCCAGAACTTTGTTTAAAGACATCATTATATAATGTCATTGGACGATTTAATAAAGAAGGACGGCCTGTAAAAGTAATGGTCTTATCATAAAGAGACGCAACGGGAATCATAAATCTTAACGTAGATCCACTTTCATTACAATCTATCGTTTTGGCTTTTAACAAGCGTTTCTTTCGTGGTTTAATTGTGACAGTTGAGTCAGTAACTTTAATTGAAGCACCGAGTTTTTTAACAGCGTGTAATGTCGCTTTAATGTCTTCTGATACAATAACATTGGTTAGTGTAGATGGGGAATTAGAAAGGGAAGCAGCAATAATTGCCCGGTGGGCCACACTCTTAGAAGATATAGCTGAAACGGAACCATGAAGAGACGTGGGAAATAGCTTAATGACGTTATTCTTCATTGTTAATATCCTTTCTTGTTTTAGTTGCTTTTTGCATTAATTCTTGCAGTGTATCTGTATCTTTACTGTGAACAGCATCACGTATTAGTGTGAGTTGTTCAATGAATGTATCAATGTTCTTTGTTAAAAAGTCTTTATTCTCAAAAAACAACTCTGTCCAAAGCGTATCATTTATCATTGCGATTCGTGTTAATTCTTTATAAGAATCTCCAATAAATCGTTTTGTATCGAAATTATAGGCATCACTATTAACTAGTGCGACCGCAATCGCATGCGTTAATTGTGACGTAAATCCTAGTATCTTATCATGATCGACATCAGATATTTCTGATACCGTTTTAAATCCCATTTGTCTAGCTAAGGTTTTTACAAGATTAATATGTTCTTCTTCATTCTTAGAATGTGGGGTAATGACAAAGTTAGCGTTTTTGAATAGGTTCTCTTTACTGTGCGATATACCACTCTTCTCACTACCAGCAATTGGATGGGTGAGAACGATATTAATATCGTCATTGAAGAAAATATCTAGTTGATTTGTCATGTGTCTTTTAACACCAGCAACATCAACAACAATGGCATCACGCTTAAAATCGTTTATATGGGTCTTGATAAAGGTTATTGTTTGGTTAGGGTATAAACATACAAAAACAACATCACATTCTTTAAGATGCTCTTTAGGTTTGGTTGTACCAATATCAATAATGTTATTATCAAGTGCATAATCAATGGTTTCGGTATTCACATCAATACCAATAATTTTATAACCATAGGGTTTTAAAGCGCGTGCATAAGAGCCACCAATAATCCCTAATCCGATAATGCCGATTGTCATTTTAATCACCTTCTCGTTGTAACTTCATTATACACTATTTAAGGGTATTTGTTGATATAGATTTCTGTAAGCGTTTTATGTTTGGGTTGATTTCTTTATATATTCATGAAATAATGTTTATAGAGGAAATAATAAGGAGGTTTCACATGAAAACAGATTTACAAATAGCACAAGAAGCAAAAATGGAATCAATTAGTGATATTGCCTTTCGTTTAGGGGTTCCTGATGAAGCTATTGAACATTATGGAAAGTACAAAGCGAAAATAAAACTAGAACCCATCTCGAAATTAAAAACAGATAAAAACGGGAAGGTAATTCTCGTTACTGCGATTAATCCTACCCCAGCAGGAGAAGGGAAATCAACAACGACTGTTGGATTAGGACAAGCATTTAAAGAAATTGGAAAAGATGCGATTATTGCATTAAGAGAACCATCATTTGGCCCTGTTATGGGAATAAAAGGTGGCGCAGCTGGTGGTGGATATAGCCAAGTTGTTCCGATGGAAGACTTAAATCTTCATTTTACCGGAGATATTCATGCAATAACGACTGCGAACAATGCCATTAGTGCTGTTATTGATAATCATATACATAAGGGAAATGCCTTGAATATTGACCCTAGACGTATTTCATGGAAACGCGCAATGGACATGAACGACCGCGCCTTACGTAATATAGTAATTGGTCTAGGTGGTGTTGGAAACAGTATCCCACGCGAAGATGGGTTTAATATCTCAGTAGCATCAGAAATAATGGCAGTATTATGTCTGGCTACAGATTTACAAGATTTAAAACAACGTGTTAAACGTATTGTCGTAGGATATACTTATGATCGAAAACCTATAACAGTTGGCGATTTAGAGATGGAAGGCGCTATTGCCTTAATCCTTAAAGATGCGATTAAACCAAATTTAGTTCAAACTTTAGAAAATACTCCAGCCCTTGTTCATGGGGGACCATTTGCTAATATTGCACATGGATGTAATAGTATTATTGCAACGAACATGGGTCGTAAACTCGCTGATTATGTTATTACAGAGGCGGGATTCGGTGCTGACTTAGGAGCTGAAAAATTCTTAGATATAAAAGCTGATGAAGCTGGATTTACGCCTAGTGCAGTTGTTATTGTTGCAACAGTACGTGCCCTTAAGATGCATGGAGGCGTAAATAAAAAAGAGTTGGATGAAGAAAATGTTAAGGCCTTACTAGCAGGTGTTGAAAACTTAGAGAGACATATCGACACAATCAAGACATTTGGTCTACCTTATGTTGTTGCAATTAATCATTTTACAAAGGATACCGAGAAAGAAGTTGCTGCATTAACAACATATCTTAAAGATCAAGATCATCCATATTCTATCAGTAAAGTATGGGCTGATGGTGGTAAAGGAGCTGTTGATTTAGCTCACAAAGTGATAGATGAAATTGAAAATAAAGATAATAATTTTACACGTATTTATGAAGATAGCGATAGTATTGAAACCAAAATTGAAAAGATAGCCAAAAAAGTTTATGGTGCTAAAGGCGTGAATTATACGAAAACCGCAAAACGTCAAATAAGACGGTTCAAGCGTCATGGATGGGATAACTTAAAAATTTGTATGGCTAAAACCCAATATAGTGTATCTGATGATGCAAAATTACTAGGAAGACCAAAAGATTTTACTATCACGATACGCGAGCTAACACCAAGTGTCGGTGCAGGATTTATCGTGGCATTAACAGGATCAGTATTAACAATGCCAGGATTACCAACACGACCTGCAGCGCTTGATATGGACATTGACGATGAAGGACAAGCAAAAGGATTATTTTAAAAAAGGATGCTTGTCCTTTTTTTTTATAATTTGGTATTGTGTTACACACAGTACTGTGTTATGATTAAATTGAGGTGATATCATTGAATGCACAATTTAAACGTGGAATTTTAGAATTATGTGTATTAAAAGAGTTGATGGCTAAAGATATGTATGGATATGAGATAATCAGTGAAATATCTCAACATCTAGATGTTAACGAAAATACCATTTATCCAATTTTAAGGCGATTAACGAAAGATGGCTATTTTGAGACATATTTAAAAGCATCTGATAAAGGTGCTGCAAGAAAATACTATAAAGTCACCAAAAAGGGTTACCAACATTATGTGAAGTTAAGAAATGATTGGGATTCATTTATTGGTGGCGTGTATGAGATTTTAAATAAAGGAGGAAAAGAAGATGCAAAAGTATTTGAGTAATTTAGAAGAAGCAATGAAGCAAGAAGGGTTAAGCGAAGAGGTTATTAAAGAAGTTTTAAGCGATCATGAAGAAATGATTACCGCAGCCATGGAAGAAGGAGTTCAGGAAGAGGATCTTACTGAAAAATTTGGGAATCCAGAAGATATCGCGAGAGCAATCAGTATGGATAACATTGAGGAAGACACGAGTGGTGAAGAACAAGGATATCGCTTATTAAAGGCGTTTGATTTAAAAGGAGAACACATTGAGGTAGAGGGGAAACTATTAAATGAATCAATCTCTTTTACTCGTGGTAAAGGAACAGGTATTGAAGTGTTTGTTAAGGATATGCCGAAAGAATCTGATTATACTGTTAAATGTGATGGTGAAACGTTAACGATTAAACGTACAACAAAATTATTCTTCTCATTTGGACAAAAACAATCAGCTAAGTTCCGTATTAATATCCCAGCAAATATTCTCATAAAAAATGCAGATATTAATATTACAAACGGAAAGATCAGTATGAAGAAGTTAATGTCTCAAAATTTAAAATTAAAAACAGTAAATGGTAAAATTAGTCTAAAAGATATGACCAATGATAATGATCACCTCACCAGCGTCAATGGAAAAATTAAGTTATATGATGTTACGGCGAATAAAACATTTGTGTCACAAGTAAGTGGTTCAACTAAGATGAAAAACACAACTGTGCAAAATGAAGTCTATATTCGCTCAGTAAGTGGTGATGTAGAGTTGAAAGATGTCACAGCCACAGATATTGAATATCACTCAGTTAGTGGAAGTTTAAAAGGTAAAGAGGTCTATCCTAAAACGCTAAGTTTAAAAAGTGTGAGTGGAGATATTTATATCAAAAATAGTAATAAAGAACATAAGATTAAGATTAAGAATAAACAGTCACTCTCGGGTAAAATAACATTAGAGTAACCCAAGCCCCTAAAATATGGTATAATTTAGGGAAGGAGTGATTGTATGGAATTATATGAACAGTTTCAGTCGATGATTAAAAAACGTAAGGCGTACCAATATGTATTAAATGTTGTTGGTTGGGATTCTAACACAGAGGCCCCTGACGAAGCATTTAAGCGCCGGGCAGAGATGTTAGGAATTATTAATCAAGAATTATTCCAAATGCAAACATCTGAAGCTTACAAAGATGTGGTAAATGGCTTGTATAAACAAATAGATGACCTAGAAGACTTACAAGCTAGGGAAGTAAAAAAGGCCAAAAAAGCATTGGATAAGATAGTTAAAATACCAGAAGATGAGTTTATTGAGTATGGAAAACTCATTCAACTATCACAAAAGAAATGGGAGCATGCAAAAGAAAACAATGATTGGGATGGATTTAAGGATAATTTAGCGAAGATTGTTGATTTCAATCGCCGATTTGTAGATTACTATGAGTTTGATATGTTACCATATGATGTCTTGCTCGATGATTATGAAGAAGGTTGGACAATGAAAGATTTCGATGAATTTTTCGATGTCTTAAGAGCTGAACTAGTACCGTTTGTTAAAGAGGTATTAGATAGTGGTAAATCGCTACATAAAGACTTTATTGACATGTCATATGATACAGATAAACAAAAAGAATTTTGTACTTATCTGATGGATGTATTTAGTTTTGATCAATCACGTGGTGTGATGAAAGAGAGTGTCCATCCGTTTACATGGAACACCCATCCTAGCGATGTTAGGTTTACAACGCGATACTTGGAAAACTATGTTTTTTCAAGTATATTCGCCGCAATCCATGAAATTGGTCACGCAACGTATGAGCAACAAATTGATGAAACATGGAATGACACGTTATTAAATGGTGGTACATCAATGGGAATTCACGAAAGCCAATCACGCTTTTATGAAAATATAATCGGCCGGAGTAAAGCGTTTTGGGAAACACATTTAACGTCTTTAAAAAGCCATTTCCCTGAACAATTAAAAGATGTTTCAGTCCAATCTTTCTATGAAGCGATTAATAAAGTCGAAGCATCATATATTCGCGTTGAGGCTGATGAACTAACCTATCCACTTCACATAATGTTGCGATACGAAATAGAAAAACAATTATTTGCTCGCGAAATTGAAGTGGATGACTTACCAGAAATATGGAACAAAAAAATGGAAGAGTATCTTGGTATTACCCCTAAAGATGATAGTGAAGGTGTATTACAAGATGTTCACTGGAGTGCTGGTTTATTAGGATATTTCCCTACCTACGCTTTAGGAAGTGCCTACGCTGCCCAGTTCTATTATAAAATGGCTGAGGAACTAGACATTGATGAACTTATAAAGCAAGATAAGATTGATGTAATTAATCAATGGTTCAAAGAAAAAATCCATCAATATGGATCAAGTAAGTCTCCGAAAGAGTTACTTGAAGCTGTTACTGGAGAAGAATTTAATCCGATGTATTATGTTAGGTTCTTAAAAGAAAAGTATTCAGATTTATATTTATAAGATAATCCGCGAGGATTATCTTTTTTTGAGAAAATCAAGATATTGATGTTATAATACGATTGGAGGCGATAAAATGATTAAGGATATTACATATCACGAAGGCTTAGATACAAGCTTTAATCAGTTAGACCGAGGAGCTTTTTTAACATCTAAAGTCGGAGATAAAGTGAATACAATGACAATTGCATGGGGTGGTATTTCGCTTGTTTGGCACAAAAAAGTGTTTGTTGTCTTTGTGCGATACACACGAGATACTTACGATATGTTGGAAAAGAGTGATGAGTTTACTGTTAGTATTCCAAAGACCAATACACTAAAAGACGAATGGGTATATTGTGGAAGACATTCTGGCAGAGATGTGGATAAGATTAAAGAGTGTAACTTTAATTTATTACCAGGAAGACAAGTTAAGGTTCCCGTCATTCAAGAATGCGAAACGCACTATGAATGTAAAATAGTGTATAAACAAGCCATGGAGCCAGGTAATATTCCTGAAGATGTAAAAAATCGTTTCTATAAAAAACATGATTACCATGTGATGTATTTTGGTGAAATTTTAGATTCATACAAGATTGAGGAGTGACAAGTATGGCAGAAATTATTAGTGGAAAAGCATTATCTAAAAAAATAAGACAAGACGTAAAAAACAACGTTTCTGACGCAATTGAAAAATACGGGAAAGCGCCACATTTGGCTGTAGTATTAGTTGGTGAAGATCCGGCAAGTCAAAGTTACGTACGCGCAAAAAGACGTGCTTGTGAGAAAGCGGGAATCTTATCAACAACGATTCTAAAACCATCTTCTATTACTGAAGAAGAACTATTAGAGATTGTTAACTCATTGAATCAGGATGAGGATGTTCATGGGATTTTAGTACAACTTCCATTACCAGATCATATCAATGAGGATCGTATAATTGATGCAATAGATATTCATAAAGATGTCGATGGGTTCCATCCTTTAAACATAGCCTATTTACAATTAGGTAGAGAGGCCATTGTTCCTGCAACACCAAAGGGAATCTTAACAATGTTGAATAGTGTGAATATTGAATTAGAAGGAAAAGATGTCCTTGTAATTGGGAGAAGTAATATTGTGGGAAAACCCGTCGCTGCGCTCTTAATGAAGAACAACGCAACAGTAACGATTGCTCATAGTAGAACGAAAAACTTAACATTAAAGGCACAACGAGCAGACATTATTATAGCTGCTGTAGGGAAAGCAAAAATGGTTACTGCTGATATGGTGAAAGATGGCGCAGTAGTTATTGATGTTGGAGTGAATCGTGTAGATGGTAAACTTGTTGGGGATGTAGATTTTGATGAGATTGCTAAGAAAGCAAGTTATATTACTCCTGTACCAGGTGGGGTAGGGCCAATGACAATTACCTCGTTACTACAAAATACATTAATATGTTACGAAAGGATTATGAATAATGATTGAACGTTATAGTAGAAAAGAGATGCGAGAAATCTTTTCTAAAACATCAAAGTACGATGCATGGTTAAAAGTGGAAATAGCTACATTAAGAGCTTTTTCTAATCTTGGAGTTATTCCAATCGAAGATGTTAATGCGATTGAAGATAAGGCAAGTTTCACCGTGGAACGTATCGAAGAAATTGAACAAGAGACAAGACATGATGTTGTGGCATTTACAAGAACTGTTTCAGAAAGTTTAGGACAGGAAAAGAAATGGGTTCATTATGGATTAACAAGTACCGATGTTGTGGATACAGCTAACGGTATTATTTATAAACGTGCAAATGATATCTTATATGATGATTTATTAAAATTGCGAGAGGTTTTAAAATCTCAAGCATTAAAATATAAAGAAACACCATGTATGGGAAGAACACATGGGATTCATGCAGAAATTACAAGTTTTGGATTAAAGTGGGCTTTGTGGTATGATGAAATTAACCGCCAAATAAAGCGATTTACCACTGCTAGAAAAGATGTTGAAAGAGGTAAAATTAGTGGTGCTGTTGGAAATTTTGCTAATACACCTCCTACGGTCCAAGATGATGTTTGTCAACAACTAGGGATTGAAAGTGCCGCAATATCAACGCAAACATTACAGCGAGATCGACATGCCCATTACGGCTCAGTTCTAACATTAATTGGTGCTACATTAGAAAAAATGGCCCTAGAAGTTAGACATTTACAACGAACTGAAGTTAGGGAAGCTGAAGAATTCTTTAGAAAAGGACAAAAAGGATCAAGCGCAATGCCGCATAAACGCAATCCAATTGCTTCAGAAAATATTACGGGTGGAGCGAGAATGCTAAGAGGATATATGGTTAGTTTATTTGAAGATATCCCGTTATGGCATGAACGAGATATTTCACACAGCTCTGTTGAGAGAGTTGTATTACCAGATGCGGTGATGTTACTAGACTATATGCTTAATCGCTATACAAAGGTACTAGAGAACCTAACTGTGTTTGAAGGAAGAATGAAAGAAAATATCTACACAACAAACGGAGTTATCTTTTCACAACGTGTTATGACGTTACTAATAGAAGGTGGATTATCGCGTGAAGAAGCCTATGATCTTGTTCAACCATTAGCAATGGATGCATTCAATAATAACAAAGATTTTATTCAGTTAATAAAAGAAAACCAAGACGTAAATAAAGTATTATCACAAAAAGATATTGAAAAAGCATTTGATATTGATTACTTCTTAAAGAATGTTGATACAATCTATCAACGTGTTGGGATTAAAGAATGAAACTAATGACACTCATATCGAAGGGAATTTTGTATATAACAATTCCCTTCGTACTTGTTATATTGAATGCTAACATACTAACCACTACGCCTTACTTGAATATATCTAAAGGACTTTATGAGTCTCATAAAGATATTAATTATGATCATGATTACGCAATTGAACGTATTATTGGCTATTTAAATTATCGCTATGATGACTTGTATTTTGGTGAAGATAGTAACGATGATTCCGTAATCATGCGTGATATTGAAATACGTCATATGGTTGATGTTAAAAATGTTTATACAGGTCTTCGTTTAGCTGCTTTGGGTTCTTTGGTTTTAGCAATAGGAGCCGTTATATTCCTTTACACAAATCAAAAAAAGACCCTATTAGAGGTTCTAAATAATATTTGGATAGGGCCTTTATTCTTTATCGTTTTTGTCGGTGGATATATCATTATTGACTTCGATACGGCATTTACTGTGTTCCATAAACTCTTTTTTACAAATGATGACTGGATTTTACGATCCGATGATGTGTTGATTCAATTGCTTCCAACAATGTTTTGGATGGTAAGTGGACTACTTATTCTTGTTGGATTAGTTATTGAGTTATTTGGAATATATTGGTTAAATAATAAAATTTTAAAGAAGCGCTTATGATAGCGTTTTTCTTTTGAAAACGCTTGCACTCTATTGTATTCATAAGCTGGATTTGGTACTATAAAATCAGTTGGTATCATATATGATCGAAAATAAGGTTCGATTGTCTCTACCCTACAGCCGTAAACAGTAGGACTATGATGCAAGAAACGCTATGAAAACAATTAGAGATAATTCTCTTTTTTGATTTTTGTGTGGTACTAACTACAAAAAAATTAAAATGGAGGATTTTTTTAATGGAATTTATTAAGGACTTTTTCAAGTTTGATGAACGCGGTACAGATTTAAGTACTGAACTCATCGCAGGAATTACAACATTCTTAGCAATGGCGTACATTTTACCTGTTAACAGTACAATGTTAAGTGCAACAGGTATTCCGTTTGCAGGAGTTTTCTTTGCAACAGCAGTTGCAGCCGCAGTGGCATCAATTTTGATGGGTATTTTAGCAAATATCCCAGTTGCTTTAGCACCAGGGATGGGACTTAACGCATTCTTCACTTACACATTAGTATGGGGAGCTGCAGGATTATCTTGGCAAGCTGCGCTTGCTGCTGTATTTGTTTCAGGTGTCCTATTCTTTATTATTTCTATTTCTGGTTTACGTAAAATTGTAATCAATGCGATTCCAACGGGATTAAAATATGCTGTTGGTGCAGGAATTGGTTTCTTTATTACCTTTATTGGATTACAAAATGCAGGAATCATTGTTGGGGGACCTACGTTAGTTGAGTTAGGAGATTTATCTCATCCAACAGTATTATTAGGTATTTTTGGTATCTTTTTGGTTATTATTTTACATGCAATGGGGAACCGGTTCTCATTAATCATTTCAATCTTCGTAACAGCAATCGTTGGTCTTCTTCTTGGATTAATTTTCCCTGAAGCATTTACAATTGTTGCGGAGAAATCAACCGGAGAAGAAGTTGATTTATTATTAATGCCTGCCTATAACGCTGAAGGTCTTGAAGGTTTATGGACCGGAATTAAAGCAACTGTAGGACAAGCATTTACTGGATTTGGTGAGTTATTTAGTAACCCTGGTGTATTTGGTATCATTTTCACATTATTATTTGTTGATTTCTTCGATACTGCAGGAACACTTATGGCAGTTGGTAATGAAGCAGGATTAGTTGATGAAGATGGCGAGTTAATTGGATCAGAAAATGCGTTACTTGTTGATTCAATTGGTACCGTAACAGGTGCTGTTCTTGGAACAAGTAATGTTACATCATACATTGAAAGTGCAACAGGAATTGAACAAGGTGCACGCAGTGGATTTAGTAGTGTTGTTGTCGGAGTTTTATTCTTATTATCACTGTTAGTTTACCCATTATTGAGTATTGTTAACGGTGTTGCTGTTGGCTTCGATGCATTTGATGGATTCATTGTTTACTCACCAGTAACAGCTATGGCATTAGTTCTTGTTGGTGCCTTAATGGTAAGACAATTTAAAGATATCGATTGGACAGACAAAGCTATCGTTATTCCATCATTCTTAACTGTTATCTTCATGATTTTAACGTATAGTATTGCAACAGGTATTGCGATTGGATTTATCTTCTACCCAATCATCATGTTAGCACAAAAACGTTACAGAGAAGTCAATCCTGTAATGTATGTTCTTGGAATTTTATTCTTAATTAATTTTGTTATTACGGCTATCTAGTAATATATAACCCTTTAA
>JAASSV010000043.1 GCA_021767685.1 Caryophanales bacterium
ATTGAAAATGACTTTTTTGAACAAAAAGATAATGATGTATTTAAAAAAGAAATTCAAGAAAAGGCGCACGTCTTTGGCTTGATTAAGTTACCTGAGACATTGTTCTCGCAACACCCAAAAAGTATCTTGATTTTACAAAAGAAACCAAAAGATACCGCTAAAGAACAAGAAAAGTTCTTATTAGTTGATTTACCAAGTTTTACTGATAAAGGTGCGTTTTCTAAAACGATTAAACATATTGATCAATGGTTTTTACACAGAAAGGAAAATGAAAAATGATTGTTTTCGCAGTAAATGCAGGGAGTTCTTCACTCAAGTTTCAGTTATTAGATATGCCTAAAGAAACGGTTCTTGCGAGTGGAGTTGTAGAACGTATTGGCTTTGATGATGCTATATTTTCAATAAAATATAATGATCAACGTCATAAAGAAATTAAAAAGATTAAGACCCATAAAGTCGCTGTTAGTTTATTGTTAGAGCGATTAATCTCATTAGAAATTTTAGGTAATTTGGATGAGATTGAAGGGATTGGACATCGTGTGGTTCATGGTGGTGAGTTATTTAGTGATTCTGTCATTATTGATCAAAATGTCATTGATGGCATCGAATCAGTTAGTGATTTAGCTCCGTTACACAACCCAGCGAACCTAACAGGGATTTTAGCCTTTCAAGAAGCGTTACCAAATGTACCGGCAGTTGCGGTCTTTGATACGGCTTTCCATCAAACGATGGAGCCAACTGAATATATGTACAGTTTACCGTATGAATGGTATGAAAAGTATGGTGTTAGAAAATATGGTTTCCACGGGACGAGCCACAAATATGTAAGCCAACGTGCGGCTAAGATGTTAGGAAAAACACCAGAGGAAACAAAAGTTATTGTATGTCATATTGGAAATGGTGCGAGTCTGTGTGCCGTAAAAGAAGGTAAGAGTATTGATACATCAATGGGATTCACGCCTCTTGCCGGAATAGCAATGGGAACGCGTAGTGGTGATATCGACCCAGCAATTGTCCAATATATTTCTAAAAAAGAAGATAAATCTTTAGACCAAGTTATGGAAGAGTTAAATAAACGTTCAGGTTACCTTGGATTAAGTGAATTATCAAGTGATTCAAGAGATTTATGGCAAGCGGTAGAACGTGGCGATAAAAAGTCTATTCTAGCGGTAGAAAAACAAGCGAAAATGATCGCCGACTACATTGGTGCTTACTACTTATTACTTGAAGGATGTGACGCAATTTGTTTCACCGCAGGTATTGGTGAAAACGCGAGCGAAACACGTAAACTTGTTGTTGATCGCTTAAAAGCATTAGGCGTTCAATTAGATATTAAGAAGAATTTAGTCCGTGGTAAAGAAACTGTTATCTCGACAGATGAATCAAATATTGATGTCTTACTCATTCCTACGAATGAAGAAGTTATGATCGCAAGAGATACAGTGCGCTTAACCAAATAACATTAAAACATAAAAAAAGAAAAAAATAATCTGAGTCCATATCATAGAACTGAGGAGTGATGATATGAAAAAGATTATTTTTTTATTATTGATATTAGTGGTCGCACTGTCAGACTCGACCATTAGCCAAGCGGATTTGTATGAAACCTATGAGTTTGAGACATATACTATTGAGACTGAACGATTTGGTACTGACATTGGAGAACGGGGCTATTATTTAACAAAAATTGGGAATTCTCCTTTTGAAACAACTATTTTTGTTGAAAATGCTCAAGTTATGATTCGGGGTATGAAGGATATTGACAATCATCTAGTTCTCTATGGGGATGTTCATTATCTTGATGGAGATACGTTTTATGATAGTTACTTATCTATTATGGATAAAGAAGGAAATGTCGTCTTTGAACAGGTTGAAGACCGTGGGAAATTAGAAATCATTGATGATGTTGTTATGATTGATAATGTTTGGATTGTTAGAACCATTTATGCTGAAAGAGGATCGCGAGCTCCAGATTTTATTCACTATTTTTTTACGGCGTATGATGGCCAGTTTAATGTCTTGAATGAAATCACCTTAGAGAAAGAAATCCTCAAAGAAAAACTAGAAGATGAACTGTATGTTTTTAGTTATGACACCCTTGAGTATTATGAAGCCGCAATTGACGATCAATTAAATCTTTATAACTATGATACTCCCTTGAATATAGAGGAGGATGCGGTATATGAGGGAAGCGTCTTTTTACCCGTTATCAATGAGGCAATGTTAAACAATCAGCCAATCGAACATGGTTATTATGTAACTTCTCCAGGGTATTATCAATTAGAGTATAATGGAAATACCTACTCATTCAGCGTTGATCCTAAAGTGACAGGGATTGAAGATGGTGGAGTCTATCAAGAGTCAGTAATGATTGAAATAAGTCATTCTAATACTTACTTAAATCAAGATGTCTATGTCTCAGGAGAACCCATCACTGATCCTGGTAATTACGAACTTACTGTTTATGGTGATAATGGTTATCAAAAGTCATGGAGGTTTCAAATCACCGCAAAGATTGAGGGTGTTATAAATGATCATACCTATTCTACACCAATACAAATTACCTTTAATGGACAAGGATATCTCAATAATCAATATGTTGAATCTCCAGTCATCGTAAGTGATGAAGGAGAGTATGTCTTACAAGTAAAAGGAGAAAACAGTTACTTAGAAACAATCCAGTTTCAAATTATGCCTGAAGAAGACACAACAAACTGGATTCATTTTGTTCAACAGTATGATATTTTTGTGTTTATTGCGATTGGGATAAGTTCAATTATATACTTAAAGAAAAAGTAAAGAATATTTTCTTTACTTTTTTCGATTTAAAGAGTGGTTGTGCTATAATAAGTTAAGGTGATACATTATGTCGATAACCCCATTACAAGTCGAAACCAGTTATTCAATGCGAGGATCTAATTTAGATATAGATTCTCTTGTTTTACGTGGAAAAGCATTAGGGTATGATACCTTAGTCTTAACCGATCATAGATTATATGGTGCAATTGCTTTCTATAAAGCTTGTCGTAGACATGATATCCAACCAGTTCTTGGTGGACACATGCTACTTGAAGGCTTTGTAACTGAACAATTGAACCATCTTTTTGTTTACGCAAAAACAAACAAGGGATATCGTAACCTAATGAAATTAGCCAGTTTATATGCGTTAAACAATAAAATTACAATTGAAGAGTTAAAACAGTATCATCACGATTGTGCGATTGTCTTAGATACTGATTATAGTGAATTTAAGTATTTTGTTCAAAATCAAAAAGATAATGAATTGCATACAGTAACTGAATATTTTCAAGATAATAAAATTGATATCTACTTGAGCCTTTCACGTACGAAGGACATTAATAATACGTTAGACAAACACTTTTCCCTTGTTGCCTTTGGCCGGGTGTTATATGACAAGGCAGAGGATGATGATATACGATCGACGCTTCAGAAGATTTTTTCAATTGAAACAGATGTGTTTGAAGATGATCATTATTTCAAATCAAAAGAGACATTAATTGATATGTATAAAGGCTATCCAGAAGCTGTTAACAATCAAAAAAAGCTTGTTCAAAGTTGTCAGGTTTCCTTAGACTTTAATACAGAACATCTTCCAACCTATCCCCATGACAAATCATCAAGCCAAGCCTATCTAAAAGCGTTAGTATACGCGGGATTAAAACGTCGACTTGCGTCAGTCAAGGCAAATCATCAAGCTTATTATGATCGTGTGGACTATGAACTAAGTGTTATTGATCAGATGGGCTATAACGATTACTTTTTAATCGTTTGGGATTTTGTAAAGTATGCCAAGCAAAAAGGATACTTAGTTGGACCAGGCCGAGGAAGCGCAGCCGCATCTTTAGTATCATATTGTTTGGGGATTACGTCGATAGATTCATTAAAATATGATTTAGTCTTCGAACGATTTTTAAACCCAGAACGTATCACATTACCAGATATAGATATCGATTTGCCTGATGATAAACGGGATGATGTTATTGCGTATGTTCGCGATTTATATGGATTAAACCGTGTGGCAAGCATCTGTACATTCGGTCGCTTTAAAATTAAATCAGCGATAAGAGAAACAGCTAGGGCCCATAATAAAACAGGTCTGATTGTTGATCAAATTATAAAAGAAACAGGCAATGTTGATACTGTCAAAGCCTTACGTGAAACGTCAAAGAAAGTGCAAACCATTATTGAGAATTATCCTGAGTTTGATGATATCTTACGGATTGCAGAGTCGATTGAAGACCTTCCAAAACATGTATCAACACATGCTGCAGGAATTATTCTTGCAGATAATGTATTAACTGAGTACACGCCACTTCAAGAAGGACTTCTTGGGATGATGCAGACTCAGTATGAAGCAAAAGATCTAGAAAGTTTAGGATTACTTAAAATTGACTTTTTGGGATTGCGTAACTTATCGATCGTTCGTAAAACATTAAACTTAATTAAAGCAGATACAGATAAAGATATTAATATGTATAAAATACCATTAAACGATCAAAAGACAATGGCATTACTCAATCGTGGGAATACTGTTGGACTTTTCCAACTTGAGTCAAGAGGAATGGTTGATTTAATCAAGAGTATGGACATGGCATCTTTTGAAGATATCATTGTCGTTTTAGCGTTATTTAGACCAGGACCTATGGACAGCATTAATACATTTATAAGTCGGCGGTTCAAAAGAGAAAAAGTCTCATATTTACACCCTGAGTTAAAACCTGTATTAGAGCCTACAAACGGAATTATTATTTATCAAGAACAGATTATCAAGATTGCCAATATCTTTGCTGGATATAGTCTTGGTGAAGCGGATTTATTACGTCGCGCCGTCAGTAAAAAAGAACTTGATGTACTAGAAAAAGAGCGTGATAACTTTATTGAAAAAGCCCAAGCAAAAGGGCGAGATACTGCGTTAAGTAATGAAATATATGACTATATTGTTAAGTTCGCCAATTATGGATTTAATAAAGCACATAGTGTTGCTTATGCCAAAGTCTCTTATTGGATGGCATACTTAAAAGCGAACTTCCCTGAATACTTTATTGGTGTGTTAATGGATAGTGTGATAGGCTCAGCCTCATCGCTTAAAAAGTATCGCCGCGAAGCTCAGCGTTTAAATCTTCAGGTATATCCCCCATCGATTAATCAATCAGGGTTAACGTTTAAACCAGTAAAAGATGGACTAGTTTTTCCTCTATTAGGGATTAAAAACCTTGGTAGAAATACCGTTAAAGCAATTTTAGAAGAACGGGACAAAGGATTGTTCAACTCCTTTGTTGATTTTGTATCACGGATTCATAATGTCGTAAACAAACGGGTAATTGAGTCATTGATCCTTGTTGGGGCATGTGATGAGTTTGAGCATACGAAAAAAGCAATGATGACACAACTAGAGGATATCTTAGGATATAGTGATTATGGGGCCTTTATTGATCAAAAAGAGTTTGTTGTCAAGCCTGTCTCTGAGTATTCATATCAAGAAGTTATGGATTATGAAAAAGAGTTATTAGGCTTTTACTTAGTCACCCATCCCATTATTAATTATCGTAAAATGATAGAAGAAAAAGACTTAGTTACTCCATCTGATATCACTGAAGATGATCAAGGTAAACAAGTTAGAATGTTGGGGATGATCAGTCGCATTAACACAATCACAACCAAAAAAGGTGATGAGATGGCATTTGTCACGATTGATGATGAAGATGCTGAGTTGGATGCCGTCCTATTTCCAAGAACCTATCAAGCAATCAAAGACAGCTTAGAAAAACAAAAAATATATCTCTTTTTAGGAAAAATAGAACGCCGTAAAAAAGACTTGCAATATGTCATTAATAAAATCCATAAAATGGACTAATAAAAACGCATACATTATTGATATTGCTTTAAGGAAAAAATAAACTGTGCTATAATTTAAGTGGTGATTAGTATGAAAAAAATAGCAGTTTTAACCTCTGGTGGAGATGCCCCAGGAATGAACGCAGCAATTCGCGCTGTGGTAAGAAGTGGATTACATTATGGCTATGAAGTGTATGGTGTTTACTACGGATATAAAGGATTAGTAGAAGGAACAATTAAGAAATTAGAACGATTTGATGTTACACGGGTATTATCACGCGGCGGTACCATTTTAGGTAGTGCGCGTTATCCGGAGTTTAAAGAAAAAGAAGTTAGACAAAAAGCAGTAGATAATCTGAAAGACTTAGGAATTGAAGCATTAGTTGTTATTGGTGGAGATGGAACTTACCGTGGTGCTCAAGCATTAACGGAAATGGGTATTGCCTGTATCGGATTACCAGGGACCATTGATAATGACATTTCATCGACAGATTATACGATTGGATTCTTTACATCACTACAGACGGTTGTGGACAGTATCGATAAATTACGCGATACCTCAATGTCACACCAACGGTGTAGTATTGTAGAAGTCATGGGAAGAAACTGTGGTGATTTAGCTCTTTATGCAGGGATTGCTGGTGGAAGTGAATATATCGTTACACCAGAAACTGGATTTGAAAAGAAACGGACATTAGATGCGATTAAGAAAGCACATGATAGTGGACGTTGGCATGCGATTATTGTTGTCACAGAAAACATGATGGACGTTGAAGAGTTAGCTGTAGAAGTAGAAGATTACACAGGATATGAGACACGTTCGACAGTATTAGGACATGTTCAACGCGGTGGTGACCCCGTCGCATTTGACCGAGTTCTCGCGACAGAGATGGGCGAATACGCGGTAGAATTAATTGCTAATGGAAAAGGTGGTCGCGCTGTTGGACTAAGTAATATGGATTATGTAGATTATGATATTAATTTTGCGTTGAATAAGAAACGTGAGATTCCGAATAAACGATATGGCCTAGTCGGTCGATTAAAATAGAGGTGACATAATGTTAGATGTAAACCAAACAAAGATTATATGTACGATTGGCCCCGCGACTGATACTGTAGAAAAGATGAAGGCTTTAACCAAAGCTGGTATGGATGTTATGCGTCTTAACTTTTCTCATGGCGATCATGACACTCATAAAGAGCGATTAAAACAACTTGATCAAGTAAATGAAGAGTTAGGAACTCATGTTGCGGCACTATTAGATACTAAGGGTCCTGAAATCAGAACCCATAAATTTAAAGATGGAAAAGTTACTGTAAAAGAAGGTACCTTAGTTACGATTCATACAACAGAAATTGAAGGAACTGAAGATTCGTTCAGTGTGAATTATCCTAACTTTTATAAGGATTTGAGTGTTGGCGACACCATCTTAGTTGATGATGGGTATTTAGAACTGACGGTTAAGTCAATTAATCGCGCAGATAAAACGATTGAATGCTACGCTGAAAATACACATACTGTAAAAGATCGACGTGGAATCAATGTTCCAGGTGTCAAATTGAATTTAGATTTTATTTCACCAAAAGATTATGAAGATATTACATGGGGATGTCAAAACAATGTTGATTTCATTGCCGCATCATTTGTTAGACGTGCGAGTGACATCCAAGAAATCCGTAATATTATGAAGTATAACGGCAATAAAAATATTAAAATTATTGCTAAAATAGAAAACAAAGAAGGCGTCGACAATATCGATGAAATCATTGATATCGCAGACGGAGTTATGATTGCGCGTGGTGATTTAGGTGTTGAAGTCCCTGCTGAAGATGTGCCAATCATTCAAAAAAGTATTATTAATAAATGTCTAGCTAAAGGAATTGTTAGTG
>JAASSV010000044.1 GCA_021767685.1 Caryophanales bacterium
CAAAAATAATGTGATGATGAGATAAAAGAGGGCGTTTTGAAATACGTCTTATAATCTTCAAAAGGCCATTTCTTCGGCTTAATATGTAACAAGCGTCTAATAATTTTATTATATATTTGTTTACGTGTGATATGTTCTTCTACCCAGTTTTTGACATGATGTCCGCGTAAGTTAAGATGGGTAAAATGTTCGCCAAGACCATATATCTTTTCTTCTTTTGTTGCTAGCAATTTTACTTGTATTGGATGAGATAAAGAATTAAATATTAGAGTAGTATGAGTATCTTCTTTAAGGTCAATAGTAAAGGTATCGAATGTAACTTGATTATCACTTACAGAAATCAAAGAACAAGGCGTAAAAACGGTCTTATCGGCTATTTTAAATTCGCCTTTTTTCATGGTGATAGTTAAATCTTTATCCCCTATATAGAATGCAGGATCTGTATCTGTATGCCTTAGTATCGTATAGTTATCAAAAACGAGTTCAAACCCGTTGTTTAACTTATTAATCAATGAGGTCACCTTCATCCCAAAGGTTATGATATTCCAATCCAGTAATCTCTTCTACAACCGCTTTGGTATGAGCATCAACCTCTGTTTTTGATCCTCCATCAGCTAAACGGTTAATTTCTTTTAATAGAATGGTGTGATTTTCAGGGGTAATTTTAAACTTAAAGGAAGCGATAATACCGATGAAGAGTAAGACTAAAGGTGTAATAAAGAACATAAGACGAATCCCTAATAATGTATCAGCAGATTGTAATTGAATGATATCATCAATCGGTTCTTGATAATTCACTAAATCTAACCCAACTCCAACAGAAAATAACGCAATTGCTTGAGCAATTTTACGGAGGAATGTCATCATTCCGGCATAAATTCCTTCACGTCTTTTAGTGGTAATCATTTGGTCCGCATCAACCACAAACGCTAGCATATTATAAGGCGTCATGACACAACCACTTAAGCCAAAGCCTATAACGATTCCGACAAGTAGAATTGCCCATAAGGGAACGCCAGTATTAAATGAGAATAAGACCAAAATGGCAATCATCCAAACTGTCGCATGAATTCGGTATGTTTTAGCATTACCAAACCGATTACAGTTCTTCATAACAATATATAAGCTCAACATCTGAAACACAACGACAATCCCCAATAACACTTGATAACTTGAATACATATTTAAGTTATCTCGTATATAGTAAATGAGTAATGCGTTAAAAACGTCCATTGATACGTAGGCAGAAATATACATAATTGAATGAATCTTTAACGATTTGTTTTTTAATGTTGAGGCAAAATCACGCGCAATTTTAGTAAAGATTTCTTTTAGTGTTTTTGTTTTTACCTCAGGGAGTAAAATATCTCGTTCATAGGTTCCTTTATAAACAAAAATCCAAGGCAGAGCAAAAATAACGCCAAATACGGTTGCCATAACAAGGTATCCAGTACTTAGATCATCTAAAAAGAAATTGACAATGGTTATTGGTAATACAGCCCCAAGTAACATTCCACCTTGAGAAAATAACATGCGGATAGTAATTAGTTTTGAACGGTCTTGATAATTGGTTGCCATTTCCGATGGCATCGAATTATATGGGACCATCACGAGAGTAAAGACAGTATTAAATAATAAGTAAACCAGTAAATAATAAATAAACTTGAACACGGTATTGTCGATACCGAAGTTGGTCCATAACAATACCCATGATAAGAAAATAGGGACAATACCAATTAAGAAATATAATCGTCTTCGACCATAGTTACTTCGGGTGTTATCAGAAATATATCCCATGGTTGGATCAGTAATGGCATCCCATAGTTTTCCGACAAAGATTATTGTCCCAGCAAGCGCGGGATTAAGTTTCGCCACGTCTGTTAGAAAGACTAAAAATAATGCACCAATAATAAAGAATGCGCCACCACCGTATAAATCTCCGACAGCATAAGAAAAAATGTTCTTTGTACTTGGTGATCTTTGTTTGAGTTGTTTTGTTTCCATAGTTCCCCCTTAGATTCTTAAATAGGCATTGTTTCTCTATTGAATAATAGATGCCTTTCTTATTTAGTATAATTCAAAATAAGATTTCCATCAATCATTTATTGCATGACCAAACAAAAACTTCGGATTAACTCCTAAATTATAAAATTTATATATTTAAGGCAACGCGGAATTTTTGGCTTGTTTAAAGTGAAAACGCTTTATTCATCAAAAAAAGATATATATTTACGTAAAAAAATATTAAATTTGCCTTGATATTCAATAATTCAGATGATAGTATAAATTATAAATAACGATCAATTTTAGCTATTAATTTTTTTATACACACTGGGTAAGCGCTTACAGATTAGGAGGCATCATGCTGAAACATTTACAAGAGAAAAATAGAAGCTTATCAATATATGATATAACGGATACACGATTTTCAAAGTTTGGTCGGGTGTTACCTAAAGAAAACTTTGAAGACGCGATCACTTACTTATCTGAAAAAACAGAAGTACCTAACGATGGCAATAAATATATTGCCCATGATTCTGATTTTCTAGATTTCATAACTACAGAGACACCGTATCAAGATGTATTTGGCAACATGAAGCTACAGTTTGGCTATGTTAATGGCCATAATCAAAAGTTAAATTCATTAGAGTATCATAAGTCTTCTGAGATTAACATTGCCGCATCTTCATTTGTTTTATTATTAGGATTAGTTGAGGATATAACAAATAATACATATCAATCAAGTAATCTTACTGCTTTCTACATTCCGAAAGGAACAGTATTTGAAATTTATCCAAGAACATTGCACTTCTCTCCTTGTGAAGTAAATAAGACTGGATTTAAATGTGGTGTTATTTTACCTTATTCCACAAATATGTCATTTATCCAAAGTAAAACTTTAAAACAAAATGAAGATCGGCTTTTATTTAAAACAAACAAATGGTTATTAGCCCACGAAGAACATCAGACTTTTATTACTAAAGGAGCTCATAAAGGGATCCAAGGAATAAACTATAAGATTAACTATTAGCGAGGAATACTATGATTAAATTTATAAAAGACAACAATAGATTAGAGATTATGTATAACGGTAATTTAGTGATTGAACATACAAAAGAAAAACCTGCCTTTTATCTTGGAAAGGGAACTGAAAGTATTTTATCATATCGCGGTAATTTTGATTTTGATGATTATATTGAACAACGGATTGGCTTAGATGAGTACGAGTGTCATGAAAACTCAGTTCAGTTTTATCATCAAGATATTTTATTAACTCTTTCCTTTAAAGAGGTTGATGATAGATTACAGATTGAGTTAACATCTACAGAAGGATTTAACCGCTTCTGGATGAGACTCTTTGCTGAAAGAGATGAAAAAGTTTATGGATGTGGAGAACAAGCATCATACTTTAATTTAAGAGGTAGAAACTTTCCTTTATGGACCTCAGAACCAGGTGTTGGTAGGGATAAAAACTCACTTACTACATTCTATGCAAACTTACATGATAAGGCTGGTGGAGATTACTATAATACGTATTATCCCGAGCCAACATACGTTTCAACGAGAAAGTATTGGCTGCATGTTGATTCTTATGCATACGCAGATTTCAATTTTAAACATATATCATTTCATGAACTGTTCTTTTGGGAAGTTCCTGAACGCGTAATTATTTCTTTTGACAACTCCTATTTAAATATTATAAATGATTTAACCTCTTTCACAGGTCGCCCTCCGAAGTTACCCGAGTACTTACTGGATGGTATGATACTCGGCTTGCAGGGCGGTATGAATCAAGTCCTCGAATATCTTGATGTTGCTAAAGAACATGACATTAAGGTATCAGGGTTATGGTGTCAAGATTGGGCTGGGTATAAATATACCAGTTTTGGTAAACGGTTATTTTGGAACTGGGTATTAGATGAAATTTATTATCCTAATCTTGTCGAAAACATTAAAGAATTAAATAAAGATAGTGTGCAATTTCTTGCGTATATCTCACCCTTTTTATTAGATCAACAATCATTATTCAAAGAAGCTGAAAACAACGGTTATTTAGCACTGGATAAAGATGATAATTCTTACTTAGTTGACTTTGGAGAGTTTGATTGTGGTATTGTTGATTTGACAAATCCAGAAGCCTTTAACTGGTATAAAGAGATTATCAAGAACAATATTATCGCTTTAGGTATCAAAGGGTGGATGGCAGATTTTGGTGAATACTTACCAGTAGACTGTTATCTCCATAATGGTTATGATGCTAAGGTCATGCATAACAAATGGCCGGTATTATGGGCCAAATGTAATTATGAAGCTGTTAAAGAATCCGGTAAATTAGGCGAAGTTTTTTACTTTATGAGAGCTGGCGCACATGGATCACAAAAGTATTCCACTGCGTTTTGGGCCGGAGATCAAAGTGTAAACTGGGAACAACATGATGGAATAGCATCAGTCATTCCATCAGCGTTATCACTCGGTGTTATTGGGAACCCTTATACACATAGTGATATCGGTGGATATACCAGCTTACATGGTAATATCCGAACCAAAGAACTCTTTGATCGTTGGTTAGAAATGAGTGTGTTTACAACATTAATGAGAACGCATGAAGGAAATCGTCCAGACGAAAACTTCCAGTTCTATAACGATTCTGATACGATGACGTTAATGTCACGAATGACTAAAATAAGAACAGATTTAAAACCATATATAAATACTCTATATGATGACGCATCAACAAAAGGGTATCCTGTACAGCGTCCATTGTTCTTCCATTATGAAAACGATGAGATGAGCTATGAGTTACAATATGAATATTTATTCGGAGAAGATATCTTAGTGGCTCCTGTTATTGCTGAAGGAAAAACGATTCAAGATGTCTATCTACCACAAGATGAATGGGTTCATCTGTGGACAGGAGATATTTATGATCAGGCAGGAATCATCAATGTAGAATGTCCAATTGGATATCCTCCAGTATTTTATCGTAAAGGGTCACCATATCAATCGCTATTTGAAAGCATCACAGAAAAATATAAAAATAAGAAGGATTTGAGTCATGAAAAAACAATCATATAAGTCCTATCAGTTTAGGCAAAAAGCAATTCCATATCTGTTCTTGGCTCCTAACTTGATTATATTTACAACATTTATCATTTTCCCAGCTTTTGTTGGAGTCTATTACTCATTTACAGATATGACATTATTTACTTTTGGAACCCCCAATTTTATTGGGCTAACAAACTATATTGAACTCTTTCAAGACGAAGAGTTCCTAGCAGCACTTAAAAATATAGTGTTATTAGTTATTGCGACAGTTCCATTAATCTTTACAACAGCACTATTAATTGCGTTGTTATTGGTACAACCAATCAAAGGGAAAAACTTCTGGCGTGCAGTCTATTATTGGCCAGTTATGATTTCGCCAATTGTTGTTGGGATTATTTGGCAATGGATATTAGCAGGAAATTTTGGATTATTTAATACAACACTTAAATTACTTGGCGTTGGGCCAATCGAAACATTAATTAATCCAAGATTTGCTTGGTGGTCTGTTGTCTTTGCCAAAGTATGGTCTCGAACCGGATACTTTATGATCATCTTCATGGCAGCATTGTTGAGTATTCCACAATCATTATATGAGGCTGCTAAAGTTGATGGAGCAAGCCGTTTACAACGGTTTTGGCATGTTACTTATCCGGCCTTAAAACCAGCAAGATTAATGGTTTTCATTCTATTAACAATGGAGATATTTAAGATCTATCCAATGGTATTAACACTAACAGGTGGCGGACCATTCGAGAGTACACAGTTTACTGTTCAATACATCTACGAAACAGCATTCAAGAGCTATCAAATTGGATACTCAAGTGCGATGTCAGTCATCATGTTACTCTTTGTAACGGTATTCTCAGCATTTAATTTCTTCTTACAAAGAGGTGGGAAAAACTCATGAAAAATAAACAGATATTCTTATACTTTATTGCCGTGTTGTTAACATTAATCTTTTTAGTTCCAGTGATTTATATCATCGCATCATCATTTAAACCAATGAATGAATTATTCTCTGCGAATCCGACGTTTTTTCCTCGAGAATTCACATTAGATAACTATATTAAAGCAATTAAACGCGGAAACTTTTTAAGATATATATTCAATTCATTCTTTGTCGCAACAACATCTACAATTATTGCGGTGTTAATCAATACTATGTCAGGATATGCCTTAGCTAAGTTCCGTTTTAAAGGAGATACATTCATTATCATGGTTATCCTGTCAACAATTATGTTGCCTCTTGAAGTTATCATGGTTCCGATATTCTCTGTTTTAAGAGCATTTGGACTATATGATTCTATGTGGGCGTTAATTGTCCCCGCAGCAGCAACACCAACAGGCATTTTCTTAATGCGCCAATATTTATTAACAATCCCAGATGAAATTATTCAATCAGCACGTATTGATGGGGCATCAGAATGGCGAATCTTTTATAGCATAATTTTACCAAATGCGAAGCCAGCCATTGCAACACTTGCGATATTCTCATTTATGTGGCGTTGGAACGATTATATTTGGCCGCTAATCGCGATTAGTTCACCAGAGAAATATACTATCCAGTTGGCGATTGCTAACTTTACAGGAGAGTTTGGGGCAGATTATAGTTCAATAATCGCTATGTCTGCAATCTCAATGATTCCAATGTTAATTGTATTTATTATTTTCCAAAAGCAATTCGTGCAAGGTACTGCACGCTCAGGTATGAAAGGATAAAATACTGTAATCATACAGGTTTTATATAAAAATAAGGAGGAGTTTATGAAAAAATTAGCACTATTAGTTTTATTTGTGGCTGTTTTCACACTAGCAAGTTGTGGGGGAGAAGAAGAAACCTTACAAATGTTATGGTGGAGTGACGGTACAGAAGGTGACGTAATGCAAGATCTTCTTGACGATTATGAAGAAGAAACTGGTGTTGTAATTGAATTAGTACCAGTTGCATACAATGATTATGAAGCTAGATTAGCTACCATGATCAGTGGTGGAGAAGCACCTGCATTAGCACGTGTAACAGAAGGGCACTTAAATAACTTTAAAGACAGTATCTTACCATTAGATGATGTTTATGACACATCAGGGTATACAAACTTGTTCTTTAATTCAGATGACGAAGTTATTTCATTGCCTATGGATATTACTGCTAACGGTATGTTTGTCAACACAGACTTATTAGACGAATATAACGTTAATTATCCAGGATTAGATGACGAAGTATGGACATGGACAGAGTTCGAAACTGAAATGATGAAGTTAGACGGACAAAGCAATGTTGCTGCTCCTGGTATCTTTGATCATCAAGCGCACAGATTCATGCCATTACTTTATCAAAATGGTGTAGAAATCTGGGAAACACCTTACACTGAGTCAAACTTAACATCTGACGACGCTGTTGAAGTTGTTCAAATGTTAATGGACTTCTACGAAGATGGATTCTTACCTCGTGATGCATATGTTACAAAAGATTCAGCATCAAAATTCCGTACTGGACAATATGGATTCCATTTATCTGGTAACTGGAACGTAAGTAACTATCAAGATTTAGATTTTAATTGGACAGTAGTTCCAATGCCAAAAATGTCAAACAGAGCGACAATCTTAGGTGGAAAATCATTAGCTGCATTTAACGGTAGCGGATTAGAAGACGAAGCA